>CAZMYK010000007.1:0-22156 GCA_964570435.1 uncultured Saprospiraceae bacterium
GGCAGTTGTCTACCTTGGCATCTACTACCGCTACTACATTGTGGCCTAAGTCACACGCTATCACTACATCCGTCCCGCCATTGAAGTTCGATACATGCGCATCTACCAAGGCTTGGATATCTTCATAACACTCCACTGTCTCATCTGCTGGACATGTGATTGTTGGTGGTAACTTCTCTATGGTGTATGTGTAACTCCAATCCGTGCTATTCCCGGCACAATCCGTGTACCTAAACAGCCACTCTTGCGTACCGTCACAATCCGGTGCGGGTTCGGTACTTATCAAAACAGCATTAACGTCTTGACCGCAATTATCTACTACAGTAACAGGATTCGGATTAACGAGATCAGCTAAGCAATTTACAGTACTACTTCCATTCGCAGGTACAACAGGTGCTATATTGTCCTCATATGTAAATGTCTGCTGACATGTCACATTATTTCCACATAAATCGTAAACCACAAACGTTCTTGTCACAACGATTTCACAATCCCCAGCCTGCGTATCTACATAGGTTACTCTATCTACCTCACAATTATCACCTGCATCAGCACCTCCTTCAGATTCAAACATAGCCTCTGTGATGGTTACAACAGTTTCACTATATGCAAGCCCACTTCCGCCAACGTTTACGATATCATCAGTACCGCAACCCTCAAATGTCAAACTTGTAGGACATGTGATTGTAGGGTTTATTTCATCATCTATTACAATTGTCTGCTCACACTCTGCTAAGTTTCCGCACTCATCACCAACTTGGTAGGTTCTAATCACAGTTTCTGGACAAGTAGCCCCATCACTATCATCAGAAAGAACTCCGAAACTGGTATCATCAAATGTACAGTTATCCATTGCCACTCCTCCCGCATTGACGAACTCCGTCAAATCAGCATAGGCTGCTTGCTCATCTATACTACAAATAGCTGTAAGAGCTGGTGGACAAATTATAGTAGGTCCATCTGTATCATTTCTCACAAGAACTTGTGTACACTCGGCAGTGTTACCACATAAATCCGCAATCTGGTATATTCTAGTAACTGTTTGTTGACAGATCAGGCCATCATCTTCATTGAAAATGACCATAAAGGAAGCAGGATCTATCTCACAGTTATCAAAGGCATTTCCGCTATCTCCAGTGAACGCCGCATAGTCAACATAGGGTGGTATTTCATCATCCAAACAATCAGTTGTAATGTTACTAGGACATTGCATAATCGGATCAGTAGTATCGAAAACCTCCACTGTCTGCGAACACTCGGCAATATTACCGCACAAGTCAGTAATCTGGTAAGTCCTTGTGAAAATTTCTGGACAACTTCCACTATCAGTAATCGTATTTGACAGGTTGAAAGAGGACTGGTCTATCTCACAATTGTCGGTTACGATTCCTGAATTTGCAATAAAATCGTTGTAGTTAGCATACTGTGGAAAATCCTCTAAAACACAAGAAACTGTGACTCCAGGAGGACAAGTCATCATAGGTGGAACTTCATCATTAATGATAATGTCTTGTGTACATGTGTTTTCATTTCCACAAAGATCATATACTCGATAAGTTCTTATTATTGTTTTAGGGCAAGTATCTCCATCATCCAAATCTCCCACGTGGTCAAATCTTGACTCGTCCACTTCACAGTTATCAGTTGCTGAACCCAATGCAGCTTCAAACTCCGCAAAGGAAGTAAAGGCAGGTGCTTCTGCAATATCACAAATTATATTGATAGGATCTGGGCAGGTTATCATTGGCGCTTCGTCATCATTGATTACAATCGACTGCGTGCACGTAATGGTATTATCACAAAGATCTCTTATTTCATATGTCCGAATAACAGTTTCAGGGCAGTTGTTACCATTAGAAACCTCAGTAGTCATAGAGAAAGTGGTCTCGTCCACTTCACAGTTATCAGTTGCCTCTCCATCAGCAGCAAAGAATTCAGCGTAATTGCTATATGGAGCTTGCTCAGAAATATCGCACACTAGGTTTACCGTTGGTGGACAAGTAAGCATTGGGTTTGTATTATCATCAACCGTAATGATTTGCTCACAAGTAGATATGTTATTACATGCATCAGCAATTTCATATACCCTCCTAACTATTTCTGGACAAGTATTTCCATCCGAAGTTTCTGTAACATCGAATGTACTAAGGACCAAACCACAATTGTCGGACGCATTACCACCTGCGCTAGTCAATTCAGAAAGATCAGCATAGGCTGGCTGCTCATTAATATCACAGACTGCATTTAAGTCATTTGGACATGTCAACATTGGGAAAATGTTGTCCGTAATGGTCAAAATCTGTGTGCATGTTTCGACATTTCCACAGGCATCTGCGATCGAATAAGTTCGTGTATTGATCTGAGGGCACGCACCTCCATCCGGTACATCTGACACCAATGTGAAAGAGCTTTCAACCAATTCACACAAGTCAGATGCTGAACCAGTAGCCAACATAAATTGCGTAAATGAACTATAAGGTACTTGCTCATTTTCACTACAAATTGCAGTAAGTGCAGGAGGGCAAGTTATTTGCGGTGCCTCTGTATCGTTTAGTGTTATTGTTTGCTCACAAGTCCCACTCAGATCACAATCATTAGAAAGTTCATAGGTTCTGACAACCTCTACAGGACATTCGGAAGAAGAAACTGTTTCACTAAGTAGGGTGAATGACCCCTCCACAATGAAGGTACCCAATGTGTCTCCTCCATCATCTAGGAAGTCTTCAATGGTGGCATATGGGGGAAACTCAGTAATGCTACATCCTTCCTCACTAATATCTGAAGGACAGTCCAATTCCGGGGCGACACCTTTAACATAGAATGAAAGACAAACCGGTTGTGTAAAACCAAATTGATCTGAAAGTAGGACCGTAATTTCATCCGTTCCTTCAAATCCAACCTGACCAGTGTATTCAAAACAGTCTGAGTTATTAAATATCCTAATGTTACCCGTGTTTGGTGAATCTAGGATGCTATTGATAAATTGGCTTCCAGAACAAGAAGAAGAAACAATACAATGTTCTAAGGTTTCTCCACCACAAATGGTATCTACAAAGTATTCAACAGTTGGTTGTCCCGTTTCTGGGTGGAACACATCAATTTTATCTTTAAATGAGGTCAAATATCCAAAAGTACCACCACCTGAATTTCCTACGAAGTGGGAGGCCGTAAAGTAGGCATCTGACTGGATAACATTTACCTGTCCAGCTCCCAAGAGTGCACCGTCAAAAAAGGTGACTATGGTATATCCTCCTAGTCCAGGAGCCGTTCTAGTAATGTAGTTAGTTCCATATGTGTTATAAAGAGCACCATTCAAGGTAAGCGTAGAAAGACCTGTATTAGGAATAATAACAGAAATCAAATTGGTTGTAGAGCCAGGGAATCTCGTAAATTCTACGTAGGTATCACCCCTACATCCATCCACTGGTGCGGCGACAGCCATACCAAGCTCTCCATTCTGTTCCACACTTCCAAACTGGTATACATATGCGGGTTCGCTAGTCTCAATGAAGTGCGAACTATAGTTGGGAAGTGGCATTTCGTAGGTGTAGGTTTCACCTGCATTAAGCGTAGCCAACAAGGTACCATTGACCCTTACTTCTGTATTTGCCGTAATGGCCACAATGACTGCATAGTTGTAGTCATCTTCCTCACCTGCATCTACTTGATATGTATTATCATCCACCCCTCTTGTAACCACATATTCAGTTCCTAGCACACAAGTAGGAACTAATTGATCCATACCAGCATCTCGTCCATGAGACCTCGGTTTAGCGGTATGTGAAGATCCACTCACTACGGCGATTGGATTGGAAGCTGTAATCAAATCACCGGAAACAGATAAGTTCCCATTTGTTCTTGTCAAGTAGGTTTCGTTGGCGTCCAAGTTAACGGTCCATGTATTGGCGGTTTGGCCAAACATGAGATTTTCAGTTGTAAATGTAACGTCTGTATTATTTTCAGTCGCCATTACTGAAATAAAGTGATGTTCATCGGTACCTGCGGTACCATTGATTATCGTTTGAGACCCCGATCTAAATCTCTGTCCCAAGGCTTGCTCACCCTTAATTGTAACCATGGCCTTATTGTAGGTAGATTCAAGTCGGAATATTACTTGTATTAGTTGGTCTGACTCTACTACGAAGCCGGTTGTTGTTTCTACTGCATTTGCATTTTGAGTTTGTAGTTCATTAGCATTCAAATTAACCACCCAAGGAGTTCCTTGTATAATACCTGCATTGCTGGCTATTATTGTCCCATTACCATTTCTTATTGTTACACTAGCAATACCAAATGGCGTGGTGACCACCAAACTTGAAGGTGCGTCAAAATCAGATCCATTGTAGCTATTTGTATTTCTCCAAATTGGAGGTATGAAATAATATTGATTTGCATTACATTCTTGCCTAAAGGCTGGAGATGAACAGGGACAATTATCATCATCTTCATCTATCTGACCATTCCCATCATTGTCAATTCCATCGTCACAAAACTCACATAATACATTGATCGTTTGTGATTCTGAATACTCATTTCCACAAAAGTCTGTTATGGTCCAAGTTCTGACTATGGAGTAGATTACGGATGTGATCGTATTATCAAATGTCTGTGAGCTATTTTCTTCGTATGATATTGTGTAATCTTCTGGGCAATTATCCGAACCATAGATGTCGGTAGCAGATACCACATTCCCGATAGCTGGAGGATCTGGCACAACGTCACACGTAATATTTATATCAGCAGGGATGTTGTACAACTGTGGCAATTGATTGTCAACAACAATGATATCTTCCTCAAATGTAGTCGTATTTCCACATAAATCTCTTACCTCATACACCCTTGTATAGGTAATCGGGCAAATAGGTCCTGTATTTGTTTCATCCACCAGGTCCAAGTACGTATTATCCATTCCACAATTATCAGTAGGACTTCCTCCAGCAGCAATAAATTCAGCATACGTAGTGTAGACCGGAAGATTAGTAATTGCACAATCGATCGTTTGGGTCGGAAGGTCACCTACTACTGGAGCTATATCATCATAAAGTGTGATTGTCTGAGAACACTCTATCGGGTTTCCGCAAATGTCTGAAACCTCATAAATTCTTATTACTGTTTCAGGACAAGTAGCAAGATCAGAGTCTTCAGAAACCATCCTGAAACTCAATCTGTCTATTTCGCAATTATCGCCTGCAAAACCCAATGCAGCTTCAAATTCATCAAGGTCTGCATATTCTGGAAACTCTGAAATATCGCATTGTCCAAGTAAATTATCCGGGCATGTTATAGTAGGATTGGTGTCATCATTCACTACAATAGTGAAATCACAAGTGGAAGAATTATTGCAATTGTCAAATACCACAAAAGTACGGACTACTGAGCCTCCACAGTTGACAGTATTATCAGTTTCACTTTGCAAGGCAAAAGAAGCTTGGTCAATGCCGCAGTTGTCCGTAATTGTTCCTCCCTCGGAAAGGAAGGTACTATAATCAAAGACAGCAAATTGATCAGAGGCACATTGGACAGTGACTTCAGTTGGACAAATGATCTCAGGATCTTCATCATCTTGAATAATGATGTCTTGTTCACAAACCTCAGTATTGCCACAAAGGTCTGAAATCCTGTAAGTTCTTGTAAATATTTCTGGACAAAGCCCGTTGTCACTCCTTTCATCTATCAAAGTCAGGGAACCGATATTGATCCCACAATTATCTCCAGCGGTACCTAGGGCCGTTTCGAATTCTCCTAAGTCCGCATATGATGGTACTTGTGATATATCACAATCTGTTGTAATTGATGGTGGACAAGTAATGGTCGGAAGCATGTCATCATCAACAGTGATTTCGTGACTTGCTGTTCCAACATTACCACAAATGTCAGTGACCTGGTAGGTTCTGGTCACAACTGCACCACAACCAGTACCGTTGTTGGTTTCGTTAAGGAAGGTAAATGAAGCCCTAACAACGGTTTCGTCACAGTTGTCGGAAACTGTTCCATTCGCCGCTTCCCATTCTGCTATTGTGGTGAAGATTGGAACGTCATCCGAATCACACTGCGTACTTACAGGATCTGCATCGCCTAGCATTGGATTTTCAGTATCGAATACCTCTATCTCATGGTCACATGTTGCAGTGTTGCCACAGGCATCAGCAATCTCATAAGTTCTAGTAACAGTCGTAGGACAATTTCCTACCGTTGCTGTGTTGATCAAGGCAAAACTTGATTCTACAATTCCACAGTTATCAGTTGCTCCTACACTTCCAGTCAGGAACTCTGCATAGTCAGCAAAGGGAGGTACGTCGTCAATTAAGCAGGAGGTAGACACACTAGCTGGACAAATGATTTGAGGATCTTCGTCATCAAAGATCGTCAAAACTTGCTCACAACTTCCAACATTACCGCAGAAGTCTGAAATCTCGTATGTTCTAGTATGTGTCTCTCTACATCCATCAATAACAATGTCGACATCTGCCATATTGAATGAAGTAGTCTGGTACTGACAGTTGTCTGAAACTATTCCACCGAAAGATGTGAAGGTAGCAACAGAAATAAATGGCTGAGCAGCATTTAAATCACATTGAAAGGTTTCAGCAGGTGGACAAGTTAACATTGGCATTGTCACGTCAAAAACTTCAATGGTCTGCGTACATTCAGTTACATTTCCACAATCGTCCTCTATTTCATATATTCTAATTACGTCGATATCGCAGTTTCCTGGCGTTGTATTTTCGGATCTAAGATCAAAAGAAGCGAAGTTAATTCCTTCACAAACATCTGTTACAATTCCACCATCACCTTCAAATTCTGTAAAGTTAGCATAGGCATCAGGCACATCTGCTAGACATTCATAGTTGGGAATAGTGGGACAAGTAAGGGTTGGCGGATCATTATCTTCTATCGTGAAGGTTGCATCTACTTCTGATATATTTCCACACTCATCCTCAACTTCATAGGTCACAGTAAGATTACCTGAGAAAGCACATACAAAATTAAAGTCACCATAGTTTTCAATTGCAGTAACCGTCATTTGATTTGGATCGCATATATCAGTTGCGCAACCTTCTATGTAAGCGATATTATCTGCGTTCCAAGTATCGAAAGCTGTTTCGTTAGCGGTTTCGCCTAGGCAGGAGATGGTTAGGTCAAGTGGTACTATACAGCCTGTCACATCCGGAGGTGTATTATCTTCGAATGTTAGGGAGTAGATTTCAGATTCTGATGCTCCACAATTATCTACGATAGTATAGGTCACTTCTAAAACTCCCGTGTTGGTACAGGAGCCAAATGATAAATTAAATACGTAATCATCAAATATGCTCACGTCACAATCATGAACAACACAGGCATTTAGAGCAGTCAGGTTAGCAGCATGCCATGCATCTGCATATGCTTCATTATCTAATGTCCCTAGGCACTCAACAATCTCGCTTCTATCAGGGCAACCTGTAAGAATCATGGGATCCGGCTCTAAGTCTAAGTCTAATTCGATATAGTGTTCATTACATGATCCGACCACATCTGGATCTCGAACGAGCAAGGTTACTATATACTCACCACAATCGGAATAAGTATATACACCATCTTCAAAGGTATCACTACTGCCGTCTCCAAAATCCCATTCATACTCTAGATTAGGCGCATCAGTAAAATCTAAACTGCCAGATCCTATAAACTCAACCTCGAGTCCACAGAAGTCTAAAACATTTGTATCTATGACAGCAACTGGAAAACTGTCCACTTTGAAAAAGAAGTTATGAACCTCGGATGCCGGGCACTGTAAATTAGGATCATTGTCAACAACCTGTAAAGAATAGTTGTTTGTAATAGAAAGATCAAAATCAGGGAGTGTTGTTGTTCCTAATAAAGTTCCCCCGGCATCCGGAGCATCATACCAATTGTACTCAAAATTCGGATCAGAACCCGGAGTAATCGTTGCATTCACTGTATAAGGAGTCTCATCCTCACACACTGTTATATCATCTAATTCAATTATAATCTGAGGTTTCACTGACACAGTTATATCTGCACAAACTATTGCACCAGTATTGTCACAAGCAGCATCATCCACCTGTCCACATACCGTATATATAAAGTCAGTAGGATCTGTAAGCCCTCCTGGAGGAGTAAAAACAGGATCAAGACAGTCCAGCAGCGCTCCACTACAAGATAGGGGAGCAGTTGTTTCAGTTACTGCGGTCCACGTTATGGCAGACACCGTACTTGATGTAGATGTTACATTCAGATTAAATGTGCATGCAGTCGCATCATCATATAGATAATACTGCTCGGCATTAATCACACAATCTTGACCATAAACCGTGAGAGATGTACATACTATAAACACCAATAGCATTGCGCGGTGCAATGCTCTACGTGTTCGTGATGAACAGGATTCCAATTTTTTCATAAAATCAGGTTGTACAACCTACTTAGAAACATAAATCTGGAAAATAAACTACTAGTAGCAAAGGAGTCGTTTCTCCTTCACTTTACAAAAATCTAGCATGGTAGTTGAATAAAATCAGGCTTTTAGCAATAAATTCCAGGTTTTGTTTCTCTACATAGGCTCTTTTTAAAATTTCTATTACAATAGGAAGACAGTAAAATATTGGATACCCCCCATCATAAATGACAAATAACTGTCATTTAACATTATTTTCTCTAGTTCTGCAAGCCACCTGCCATACTACCTTATTATTTACCTACCGACTTAGAATCCTTTGGTAAGTAAATTAAAGGGTCTGGCGAGTGTGAAATACTACTTCCAATCCTAATAACTACCTATCCAATGATCAGGCCACATATTACAGAAAATCATAATTTGTAAGATTCTTGTCTAAATTGAAGTGAGGAAGGATGATAAAAATAGTGTCGGCTTAAATCGAGTCTCCAAATTCTTCAGTCACAACTTCTCCAGTGAGTTGGAGTGTGACCTTATTTGGATTGCCATTGGACTTTACTTCGATAGAAGCAGACTGCCTGCCTAGTCTGCCCTTACTATTGAACTCTACCAATATACTTCCTTCTTTACCAGGTTCTATGGGTATGAATGGAAATATTGGACGGGTGCAACCGCATGAAGCCTCAGCATCTTCTATGGTAAGTGCTGCATTCCCTTTGTTGATAAATTTAAATTCATGTCTGACTACTTCATCCATTACGATTCGACCAAAGTCATAGGAGTCCGAATAGAACTTGATTTCGCTTCTTGGCTTCTTCTTACTCTTCCTCTCAGTCTTGGGCGGGTGCACAGATTGTTGCTTTTCAGCAGTCGGCTGCACTTCAGGGTCACTAACTTGTTCGGAAGAAAGATCTACAAGTCCAGATTCATCTTTCTCCTTTTTGATTGAATCTATTGAAGTGAGCTCAGCATCTGCATCACTTACAAGGTCAGCATTATCTTCTATAGTCACTTCAGAAATTGTATCTCCACTAAGAGGTTGATTGAGATCACTTTTCTTTCCGTTGGTACAAGAAAAAAAAATAGTCAGTATTATTGTTGAAAAGACACTTAGGTATTTCATTGCTATCTCAATATGCTAAAACTTCCCGTCTTAATATAGTCATCACCCTTACAAGAATAGTTGACCTTATATAAGAAGACGTTAGAATTTACCTTTTGCTCACTAAGAACACCATCCCATTCATCAGTCTTCAACTGTGTAGAAAAAACCTTTTCACCCCATCGGTCGAATATTTCAAAATCTCTTAGTTCTTCGATGATAAAAGAATTACTAATTCCAATGAAATCATTGAGACCGTCATTATTAGGAGTGAAGGCATTAGGAAGCAACAAATTATCGCAATCCACTGCATCCTCATCGATAATAGCAATTGTGATTGAATCCAAACCTCGGCAAATGCCATAGTCAAAACGAACACTATATAGCGTAGATTCAGTGGGAGAAATTGTGGGTTCCAGGTCGGAAGATTGGCTTACGGTAGAAGACGGAAACCAAGATACTATGTCGGCGCATGATTCCGAGCTGGAAATGTCTATGGATGTTCCTGAAAAGATGGTCGTATCCCGAGTAAGTACATCATCAAGTTTCTTGTAGCCTGCAAAAATTTCTTCCACCGATAAGGGTCGATCATAAATCTTGAGCTCGTCTACCTTGCCTTGGAAGGCATTTTCTCCAAAGGCCAGGCAAGGACTATTCCCAATTCTCATATTAGATTGGGGATCAAGGGTAATAATGCCATTTGTAAACCCTTGCTCAACAAAGGCCCCATCAAGGTATAAGAAGTAATTTTCATCATTTCTTACAAATACGACTTGGTGCCAACACATATCTGTGTTCACTTTTGCATCTAATTCAACAGAAAGTCCAAAGTCCCTCGCTATTTGGACTCGCAAAATCTCCTCGCCAGCTAGGTACTTTATTGTCAGAGAAGAGTCTAAGCCGCAGTCTGAGGAAACGGAAAATATGTCATTGACCCCTGCATTGGCGTCTCTAAGCATGAATTCAAAACTAAGAGTGAAGTCTTTTTGAAAAAAGGAGGTGTAGGAAGAATCGAATTCCAATCCTGCATCAGCAGATTCCAAAAACAATGACTCACCCTCGACCCCACAATCACAAGTTGTGTTGCCAGAGACTACGGGATCGGTCATTAATCCCGCATTCGAGACAAGACAGTTATCGAAGTCGATGTAGACCTCTTGAGCTGTCAAGTTGGTCACAAATAGAAAAAATAGTAAAATATTAACTAGTCTCATTTAGCTACCGAATAAGCCTCCTAGTCCAGGAGGAAGTAGATCACTTATGAGAGACTGTGATTCAGCCTCAGCCTTTTCCCCAGCCATTTCTAAGGCTCGGTTAATCGCGATAAGCATAAGATCTTCAAGTTCTTCAACATCCTCAAGCGATGTTTTATTTTGATCTATTTTAATATTTAACACTTCCTTGTTGCCATTAACTTCAACAGTAATCGCACCATCGCCAGAGCTAGCTTCCACTTTAATTTGCCCTAACTTCTCCTGGAGGGCTTTTTGCTTTTCCTCCATATTTCCCATCAAGTCGCCAAACATACGTTTCGATTTTATGCAAAAGTACAAAAAATGTCACTTTCACTTTTGACTATTTAGTGCAGTGTATAAAACATTGTAGGCATATCCTTGTTAATGTGGTATGGAAAATAGAACTCTACAAGAACAGCTTTCGAATGCGACCATGGATAACGCTCTAGTTAAAAGGCTGGCAAACAGTATCGGAGAGGATTTAAGAATTGAACTTGCGAGAAATTATAATCACCAAGCAGCTGAAGCCCAGGTTAGGCTCGATCCTACAAAAAAAGCCTTAGAAATTCGTTTTTCACTGTGTTCAGATTCCTCCCTGTTTATTCATATTTCTGACAATGCTATCACCTACGGTTTCTCATTTGAGGTGAACACTAATCATCTATGTTTAGAAACCAGCAAAGGTCTTTCTTCGATTAGAAATAGGTACTTTTCACGCTTGCAAATTGAACCCCTCCATTCCATCGATAAGATATTAAGTTCTAGGCATAGCATTGACAGCAAAATGTTGGGTTCCAGGAACTTCATTGAATATAGTGTCTTTCTACTTGATAAAGCTGCCTTGATGGTGAACGACCTAGCAGCTTCTAATAAGATTGTAAATAAACACGAGGCCGCAGCATAGAAATTTAAAACATGTCTTTCGCTAGCTCAAAAATAAAGTAAGCATAGAAAAGGACAAGCATTACACCTTCCCACCTGCTTATCTTCTTACTCAAACATACAACAGCGAACAGTACTGTTATTGCCATCATGAATGGTAAACTAAATTCACCTATGCTGTCAGGAATAATTAAGTTTCCAAACAAACTAGGTATGCCTACAACAGCATAGGTATTAAACAGATTGGACCCCAAAACATTGCCAACTGCTATTCCCGGCTTTCCTTTTCGAGCAGCTGCGATGCTTACTACTACTTCTGGAAGTGAGGTTCCGAGAGCCAAAACTGTGAGGGCAATGAAATCTTGATTAACACCAAGTTGGCTAGCAATTCTCTCAATAGCAAATATAGTATAGGTAGCTCCAAAATAGACAACAAGTCCTGCCAGCAAGAGGATACCAAGATCCTTAATGGCAAACTTTGGCTTGTTTTCATCTTCAGATTTCTGGCCAAACGAATTCATTAAGAACACCACCAAGGCCACAATGAATAGCAGGGACTCAATCAATGTCACCTGATTGTCGGCCAAGACAAAGTATAAAAAGAAGGCCGAAGCTACGAGGAGCGGCATTTCAATATCCATGATGTCAAAATCCATGACAATTTTCTTAGCGAATATGGCTGTAAGTCCAAGCACCAAGAGAATATTTGTCACATTGGAACCGATCACATTTCCAATTACGATTTCTGAGGATCCAGAGAAGACCGCCGCTGTGGAGGTGGCAAGTTCAGGTAGCGAGGTACCAAAAGCTACAATGGTTACTCCGATGATAAATGGTGAGATTCCTATTGCAAGACCTATCCTTTCAGCAGCCTCAACGAAGAAATCTGAGGCCTTCAATAGGGCAGCCAAACTTACTACAAAAATGAGGATGTTAATTCCGAGATCCACACTATTTATTTGAGGACGAAAATATATTAAATAATTGTAACCCGTCGAAGAATTCGTTTTTTTACTCTAGAGTGTATCATAAATTAAACTTATAGGTGTAAATTTGCTAGCCAATGAAGAAATTACTTAAGAAGAATAAGTCGTCTGACGAAGTCAAGAAACCAAGCGTAGAAGCTGAAATGGGATTCTTAGACCATCTCGAACAACTGAGGTGGCATATCCTTAGGTCAGTTGCTGCAATATTCATCTTTGGAATTGTCATCTTCATGGCGAAGAAGTTTGTTTTTGATGTTGTGATTATGGGCCCGATGAATGATTGGTTCCCGACCTTCAAGCTTTTCTGCTCCTTTGGTGAAGCCATGTGCTTTAGTCCTCCCGAGCTAGAAATACTACCTCGACTGCTTGGTGAGCAATTCCTTGTCCATATCAAGTCCTCCGCAATCTTGGGCTTTATTTGTGCCTTCCCCTATGTCTTTTGGGAGGTATGGCGCTTCATTAAGCCGGGTCTATACGCTAAGGAACAAAAGTATGCAAGAGGTATCGTTGTAACTTGTTCTGTCCTCTTTATGATGGGAGTCACCTTTGGTTACTTCGTGATTGCTCCATTTGCACTGAATTTTCTAGGAAATTACTCTGTCGGGGCAGCAGTAGACAACTCAACTTCACTAGCTTCATATGTGAGTTATATGACCATGTTTACGCTTCCAACTGGGATCGTCTTCGAATTACCAGTGGTAGTATATTTCCTCTCGAAAGTGGGCTTGGTTACCCCCGAATTTATGAAGAAATATCGCAAGCACTCTATAGTAGTTATATTAATCATGGCAGCGATAATTACGCCACCGGATATCGTTACGCAATTCTTGATTGGAATACCTGTCTACTTCTTGTACGAAATTAGCATTGTGATTTCTCGACGTGTCCAACCTGATCCTGAGATTTGAGGAGGGTATCCAATAATATTACCATTTTTCTGAAGTTATTTGTACCCACCTTTTGGTTTGTATTTTTCACTTCCTTTCTAGTGGCCCTTTTCTTCATAGATCCAGACAGCATTCCCTTCATGGGCTCTTGGCAATTCAAGACGGGATACATTGCAACTTACCTGGTCTTTGCGCTCTTCTTATACTTCACCTTTTTTAAGCTTTTACGGGTAGATATGGGGCCTGAGAAGTTCTTCGTAAGTAACTATATTAAGACCTATTCATATAATTACGTAGACATCGAAAAGATCCAAGAAAGCAACTATGGTCTGTTCAGATTGATCAGTATCCGACTGAAGTCAAGGGGTAGTTTGGGAAGCAAGATTACCTTTATTCCAAGCTACAAGAACTACGAGTTTTTTGTAGAAAACAACCCGGACCTTTTTAGTCACTTAGTGGACTGAGAACAATTCTAAAATAACGCTGATGTATCCAGGCCGGGGAAGGATTTCCTCCACAAGATTCCATTTACCAAAAAAAATCCCCTGCTCCGAAAACGGAACAAGGGATGTATATCTCAAACCAAGTAATCTTTAATCAAAAATATACCTAATTCCGATCTGTGCTTGCCACCTACTGTTAAGCCCAAAATCGTCAAAAAAGGTCTGCTTCAGGTCAGTATCAAAAGTGTATGTAGGATTAGAATTTTCATCTACAGAAACAGATATGGGTTGTGCCAGTCCAGTGGCTGTGGCCCGCTGCCTAACACCCCAAGAACTGCTCAATAAATTACCTATGTTAAGAACATCCAAACTCAATTGGAACCTGTTTCCTTTGTTAATGCCCAGGTCTTGAAGAATTCTAAGATCTATGTTGGCAAACCAAGGTGAAAGTGCACCGTATCTTTCGGCATATTCGCCCCTCCTAGATGATAGGTAGTCATCCTGTGCAATATAGGACTTGAAGGCTGCCTTTTGGGCATTCTGTGCTGCCTCATCACCTGTAAAGGTCATCATGTCAATGTTCGCATCTGTTGGAATAAAAATAAGGTCGTTCAAGACTGATCCATCGTTGTTAATATCACCGGAATAGGTATAACTATACCTAGCTCCTCTAGCATATTCTGCGAATAAACTAACTGTTGTCGCAAACCTATTGGCATACTCAAACTTCCTAGAAACAGCACCAATTATTCTGTGCTGATTTCCATACAAGGAAGGTGCAAGATTGGCCTCATTGGTATGCAAAATGTTGGCCGGGTTTCTGTCATAAGCATCAGATGAAATCTCAGCATCAATGGAATTGACTTCTTCCGCCTGGAGGAAGTTGTAGGCTAGGGAAACAAAGGTATTCTCCCACGACCTTTGAAGCTGAAATGAGGCATTGAATGAATATCCAAGCGATGTGTTGGTGAAAACATAGGCGTTGGTAGATCCACCAAAGGGTCCTGCAGCTCTATCATCCGCCCTATAAATGGGTCTGTCATCTGCACCTAGCAATTTTCCGCCAGGTAGCCTGAGTCCTTGATTCTGAACCATCTGGGCCTGTAGATCTTTGGTGTATAAGAGATCAATCGTTGCAGTCCAATCACTAATTTTCTGGTCGTAGCCCAGGTTCGTCCTCCACACTTGCGGGAATCTAAAATTGGGATCAGTCATATTGTAAAAAAAGAAGTCTGGATTGGCCACCTGATTACCGATCCAAACGGCCGGAAATCTTCCAGCAAAAAGTCCAGAACCACCTCTTAGCTGGGTACTTCTATCACCAAAGACATCATAATTAAATCCAAAGCGAGGATTGATTAAAATATTACCTTGTGGTAGCTCCGTATGATCGTAGGTAACCGCCTCTCCCTCAGCATTATAGTAAGTTACATCTGGAGCATAGACGCCACCATCGGCCAATAATCCTCCCTTCCTATCTATGTTTTCTTGTATTAATTCTGCCGTATTAAAGTAGAGCGGGAGATCGAATCTTAAACCAAGTGTAATGGCAAGTCTATCAGATGCCTGCCACTCGTCTTGAATGTAAGCGGACCACTGGCCTAGATTCGTTTCAGCAAGAGACCACGTATCTCCTGAGTTATTGCTAGAGAATGCATCTCTTGCTCCCTGAACCTCACCGGCGAATTCTTCGGATCTAATAACGTCCTCTATTTCTGCTATATCTACACCTGGGGCGAAAACTCTAAAGCCATAAGAGGTGAGATTAAAGGAATTATCGAAGTTAAATCTTTCAAATGCTGAGCCGATTGTCAGGGTATGATCTTGTAAGTACACATTGAAGTTGTTATTAATCTGGAAGACATCCTGACTAAGCACATTATTTACAGAAAATGGTTCGTGCCCCGCTATGATATAGTTTAAACCATTCTTAGCAATGTTCAAGACTGGAAACGGGTCTGAAAATGGGTCTCTATTGTCTCTAAATGAAGTGTAACCTACCTGCAGTTTGTTCGCGAACTTATTCCCGAATATGGACTTTAGCTCGACAATTCCAGAATTGATACTATTATTGATCCTGTACCCACTATTCTCATATTGCAACGTAAAGAAGTCAGGGCCCCTTCTTCCCAAGGCTGATGGGTGGGCAGGTTGTTCTTTAAAGGCATCTAAGAAGTTGTAAGTGGCAGATAACTTGTGGTTCTTCGAAAGGTTAAAATCCAACTTAAAGAGTGCCTTGTTGTTATTTCTCTTGTACCTAAAATTAGAAAAGGCACCGGTCTCATATTGGTGAACACTAGAAAGCAAGTTGGATACGAACTCAAGATCACTTTGAAGAACTCGAGACTCATTGCTAGCTCCGCTTCCCGTATTAGGCTCGAAAAGAGATCCAAGGTCTGACCTCCTTGTCAGTTCCACATTGGCAAAAAAGAATACCTTGTCTTTTACAATTGGGCCACCTAGTGCAAAACCAAACTGGTTGGATGAAAGGTCACCTGTGGGCACCTCCGTATCTCCTACCTTACCTCCTGTGAGCGCACTATTTCTAAAGAAATTGTAGACAGTTCCCTTGAATTTGTTGGTTCCTGACTTAGTTACGGCGTTGATAGAGGCTCCAGTAAATCCTGATTGCGTGACATCATAGGGTGCAATATTGACACTTATCTGTTCGATTGCATCTAATGATACTGGCTGAGCATCTGACTGACCTCCAGGAGTTGCTGCATCCAATCCAAATGGATTATTGAAAATCGTTCCATTTAGGCTGTAGTTGTTAAACTGGTCATTTCTTCCACCAAATGATCCACCCTGAGAAGACATTGGATTCAGTCGAGTGTAGTCCTCAGCAGACCTACTAATTGTCGGCAGGTTGTCCAGCTGATCTCTGCCAACCGACGTGCCAGCTCCAGTCTTCTTTCCGTTAAGAAGCGGATCTATTTCAGCTGAAATGACGACCTCATCAAGGCTCACTCCTTCGCTTCCTAGGGCGAAATCTAGGGTCAACTTTTGTCCAAGATCCAGGTAAACTTCATCTTTGATAGAATTGTCATATCCGATGTAGCTAACTTCTATCACATAAGGACCGCCTATCCTCATGTTGGGGATGTTATAGGACCCATTTCCCAATGTAGTGACTCCATAAAAAGTCCCTGATGGGGTGTGAGTAGCAGTAACGGTCGCTCCGATTAGGGCACCTTCTTCGCCACCTGTTACGCTTCCTTTAACAGATGAAGTGGTGACCTGAGCGAACAATAAACTTAAGGGTGAAAAAAGTAAAATAAGTAGAATTGTTTTTTTCATGTTCCAGTATAACTTTGATTAATAATTAATGCAAAATTAATACTGACTGTGCAATTACTTATCTATCCTTCTTAGTAATTAAGGCATTGTGGAAAACTACCACTATTTGTTAATAAGTAAGCCAATTTTTCATAGATACAAGCTTAGAAACCTAGTAAATAAACTGCTTGTAATCGCTAAGGCTCTTGATGAAGCTAATGACGTCTTCTTGTTCAGATTTTGTAAGATTTAGTTTACTATCCGGAAGGGTTTGATAGGGTACATTTAGACCCATGCCAGCACCTCCTCCACGGTTGTAGAAGTCCATTAAATCTTCTAAAGAGTTGATACTTCCATTATGCATATAAGGCCCAGTTTCGCCAGCATTTCGAACTGTGCTAGTCTTAAATGATCGATGATAGAAGGCAACACTTTCCTGTACTATACTGTTATTCACACGGCCAGGATCTTCATCCAGAACCGGAGAAAGTGTGTCATAATAGGCAAGTACTCCCAAAACCTCAGATTCAGACTCCTTGTAATAGGGAGGAACAGTGCCATTAAATGTGGGCGCAAAGTGGCATGTACCACAGGAAGCCTTACCCATGAAGATATTGTACCCATTCCTAATTTCTTGAGGAATGTCTGTCTTTTCCGATTTTACATATCGATCAAATTCACTATTGAAAGAGCTTAAGGAAGCAACATATATGGAAAGAGATTGCGATATCGACCAAGACGAAATACCGTACTTGTCGCTTGCACCGTAGGCATCTTCAAAAAGATTCGCATATTTCTCATCTTTCTTTAATCTTTCGGCTAGTTCGATGAAATCAATGTTGAATTCATTTTCATCCATGACCACATGCTTCACCTGCCGCTCTAAACTGGTTTCGCGGAGGTCCCAAAAGTACTTGTCAGCATACACCGCGTTGATCAGGGTCGGTGCATTCCGTTGCGTTGCTAAGCCCTTGCTACCGATGGCCTTTGCCTGCTCATCCGTGAAAGCCTTCTTGGGATCGTGACAAGTAGCACAAGAAATATTCTTATCCAGCGATAACTTTGCTTCGTAAAATAAGGTCCTTCCCAGTTCCTTTTTGCGCTCATTTTCTAGGTCCTCTGTTGTGAGGCCCGCATAGTATTCCTTTCTAAGAAAGTTATCTGCAAAGAGATTCGTAGCGTTCAGATTCAAAGGAGAGGGAGTAGGATCTGCTTCCTTCTTCATCTCCACGCTTAGGGCTTTTTGAAAGGCCAAGGTCTTTTCGTACAGCGGATTAATGTATTTGATTAAAACCTCATATCTGTCTAATTTTTCAAAGTCATTGTTATCTTTCAAGTAGTCTCTAAAGGCGCCCATTTCAGCTTCGATAAGGCGGTAGATTTCGACATCCTCGCGATCCACTGCTTCGCCATAGTAGTGAAGCAGGGTAGTCATTCCTTCTAGTGAAGAAATAGCTTCCGGAATGGCATTAGCTGAACCAGGTGTGTCGAACCCCGTTAGTCCTAAGGTGTATAATCTGACTAGTCCCACCCTGATGCCTTCAAATATAAATCGATGTTGAATTCTTCGGGTTTTTTGGAAGGATGCAGCAGCAGAAAAGTCAATGAGAAGTTTCCTAGTTAGCTCGTGGACCTGCTTAATGTCCTGCTCATCGGCAAATATGGCCTCATCAAGAGTCTGTAAACCACAGGGCTCCAAAATATTGATTTCAGGCACGTGCGGCTCTAGTTTAGGAAGTGGTGCACCGTTAATTTCGTAGTAGACCAGCTGGGGATCTAGGTAGTCCATCAAGAATTCAATTCTCTTGTAATCGATTCTAGCCTTGGTGATACTAGATTTCAAATCACTAAAGTCCTTCGAACAAGCATCCACTTTCAGGCATGTCTCCTCCAAATCCTCTAGCGACCTTAAAACTTGGTCTAGGCCACTTTCATAAAATGTCGTAGTTTCTACCAGAACACTGTTCATTGTTCTGTAGTTCTCCAAGGAGTGATATACTGACATTACCAAGACGAGACAAATGGATAATAATACTCTCATAAATTGTTTCCTAATTCTTCCAAAAATGGGAACCAAGAATTTATCCTGGTTCCCTTGAATATGCTATACACCTTAAAGGTTAAGTATTTCTGAACCACAATTTTTGCGATCTCACCAGCCTCGGCTTTCACATAATAAACTCCCGATGGAAGCTCAGAAAGGTCTGCACGATTAGTATTTCTAAGAACCCTAATTCTTGATCCCTCAGCATTGTAGATTGCAAAATCCTGACTTTTGGATAAGTAGATCATGCGAGAAGTGGGATTAGGGTGGATGGCAAAAATTTCCTCATCCTCCAAATCTGGATTTTTGATATTGCTTGTTGTTAACTGCGCAAATCCATGAATCGCTATGGTCACCGAATGATTGTATGGGAATGGATTATTAGCGTTGGGATGTTGGGCGTTCACTAACATTGTATTTTCGTCAATCTGGATGGCACCTGTAATTTCAGCGCCAGCGGGCACGGCTGTGATCTTAATTAGATCATCAAGCGTTGGATTCTCGATAGCAGTGCTCAAGAGATACATCTCACACAACCTATTAGAAACACCATCAGGAGTCCTACCGAATGAAGTCCCATTCAAGTCCTCCTGGATCACAAGGAAGGTCTGTCCGTCAATCTCCATGATAGATAATCCATCCGGATTAGAAAGGTGGGTAGATGGGTAGTCAGCCTCCATTGGTGAATTTTCAAGGTAGGGGCCACCGTGGATTGTCACACTTACCTCCTCGGTAGCTGGGTCATACTCCAAAACTCTTCCATAGTAGTCTTGGTACAGAGTATCAAGAGCAGAATCAAATCCCCTTTCCCTTGCCACCTCGTTATGGTGCGGAGATACAACTGCATTGGTAACTGCAGTTGCTGCAATAAATACCCGTCCAGGGCCGGAAGAACCACTATCTCGGCCAGTCTCGGTCCAATATACCTTCCCTGTAGTATTGTCAATAGCTACCCATTCGTTTCTAACATACATAGTAGCACCAAGTTCAAAAGCACTAGCTGTCAGTCCACCAAATACATTTTCTACAGATTCAGGCACTTCTACCCATCTTGAACCAGCCGGGTTATCGTGTTTGAAGACTGTAATCTTTCCTTTTGTGAAATCCCATGCCTCATCGGCTTCAAATCTAACAAATGGTGCAGGAGTTCCGTCTATCCCAAGGTAGGCGTACTTGCCATCTTCCGTTATTGCTCCGCCTTCCCAACCGGCTCTTCCCCAATTGTATTGCTTTCGTATTGCCTTTGCTTGGATGGGATCGATTTCAGTCATATAGTTGAAGTTCTCATACTTATCGATCTCCATCCCATCTACAAGGGGAAACTCTGGTGCATCGATGGTAAAGGTAGAAGTGTCTCTAACTCCATATCCTACGTTGGAAGGAGCTGGTGAATGTGGATTCCAACTGTCATCTCGATCGGCAGTTCTGAAAACCCCTTCATAGATGCTCGAAGTAGAACTTCGGAACCACTCTTCCGCTGTCCAAATTCGGCCATTGGGTGCTGATATTCCAGCACAATTCATCCCAGTTTCACCCACGGTATTGACGAAGTCAACGTTAAAGAAGTGGCCTTGTCTACCATCTTCCAATTCTTGCTCCATAACAAGTATTTCTTCATTAGCATCCTTACGGATCCTAAAGGCAGTCATTCCTCCACCATCACCTAGGCGGTCATCCTCATAAATCTGTTCGTGATTGATTGTTATCCAACCAAGAGAAGCTCCACTTTCATCAGGTGTAAAACCTATAAAATCATTTCACTCCTTAGCGATGGCCTGACCTGCAGGGTTGCCATAGGTGGGTGTTGTCTGAACTACATCATAGCCTCCTACGAAGACTACCTGAGTGCTTAAGGGAGACGGAGGCATTACTACTTCCATCGGTGCATAACCTTCCGGAATCACCACTTCCTCTTCAAAGATAATTTGACCAAAAGCCAATTGACCAACTAGTAATAAAGTTAAAATATATAAATGTTTCATCATTTTTTTGTTTTGTCTAAGCTTACTTAAGGGTTACAGAATAAGACTCGTCTGAAGAACTGACGATGTAGTACGTACCCTTCTTAAATTCATCAAGATTCACTTCATTGGTGTTTCTCATCACTTTTATTCTTGCACCATCTGCATTGTAGATCGCATAATCATCTACCTTAGGGAACTGCACCGATTACGTAAAAGCATTGACTTCTACACTTTCGAAACCATCTTCACTAATTTTCATCCCTTCAGTTTCGACGTTAGCAAAACCGTGAATGGCCAAAGTAAGAGAGTGGTTGTAAGGAAAAGGATTGGCTGCTGATGGATGCTGTGCATTAACAAGAACAGTATTATCATCTATTTGAATTGCCCCGGTGATCTCAGCACCTCGAGGAACTGCGGTGACTCTAACAAGATCATCAACATTCGCATCTTGAATTTCAACATCTAGAAGATAAAGCTCACACATTCTATTTGAAACACCCGCTGGAGTTCTACCGAATGAACTTCCATTTAGATCCTCTTGAATCATCAGAAACGTCTTATCACCCATGTTTAAGATCGAAAGTCCGTCTGGATTAGAAAGGTGCTTGTTTGGATAGTCTTCCTCACTAGGATCTTCCTCCAAATATGGTCCTCCATTGATTGCTACACTTACAGATTCTGTTGCAGGATCATAGACCAAAACGCGGCCATAGTAGTCCTGGTAGGAATTGTCTAAGCGCGTTGCAAATCCTCTTTCCATTGCAAGCATCTCGTGGTGCGGCGCAACAACTGCATTGGTTTCAGTTGTAAGTCTCTCGAACAAAATACCAGGTCCTGATGAGCCAGAATCTCTGCCAGTCTCAGCCCAATATACCTTGCCTGATTTAGCATCGATTGCCACCCATTCGTTTCTGATGTACATCGTCGCACCTACAG
>CAZMYK010000008.1:0-21971 GCA_964570435.1 uncultured Saprospiraceae bacterium
CCATCGAAATTCTCCTCTTTTCCTCTCTCCGTCTCGTCTTCGATGAAGGTCTTATAATCCTGCATTGCCGGTGAATCATCAAGCACGAAATGATCTTTCCGCGGGTCCTGGCTTGCTGATCTCTCTTCTCTTGAAGTATTAAATATCTCAGTCTCACTATTATTCACCGGATCTAAGGCGGACTTTTCTTTTGAAGATTGGATAACATTGTAATCCCTTTGTTCTTCCTCAATTTCTGAAGTAAGGAGGGCACCTTCGATAGACTTTATGCTTGCTTCTTGGCGGTGAAAAGGTGTCATATTTTCAACAACTTCTGCATCTTCTCCTAAGTCAATTGTATTAACAACTTCATCCTTATCAAAAAGTCCAAGTGAAAATACTTGGATTGCAGATGTCAAAATTACTGGGACCAAGACCAACCATAGGAGTGCCCTCCTTTTCTTTTTTTTCTTTTGAGCCTTCATCAATCCATAAGCCCTCCAATCACTTTCATGAAAATTAGAATCGAAATCCGCCTCGTATTTCTGTCTTATTTTTTTATCGAAATCATCCATGATTTGTTCCTTTAAGCTTTTGAGATCTTTGATCCAGAATGGCTTGTTTCAAAATTTTCTTCGCTCTGAAGTAGTTTGATTTTGATGTACTAACTGAAATCTTTAATTTCTTAGCAATTTCCTTGTGACTATATTCCTCGAAGACATATAAGTTAAAGACCAACTTATACTTGGGTGTTAAGACTTGTAAAATGGGTAGCACTGAATCCAGAGAACTGAGATCTTCGTCATCTATGTCCATCTGTTCTTCCATCAGCTTGTCAAGCTGGTCACCTTGAAATTGTAGAAAAAAGTGCTTATTGTTCTTCCTTAAAATGTCAATGCATGTGTTGGCAATAACTTTGCCAATCCACGGCTCAATCTTTCTTTTTTGATCAAATTTTCGAAGATTCTTAAATATCTTATAAAAACCTTCATTTACCATTTCCTTAGCTTGGCTCTTAGAATTTGCATACCTACTCGCAACACTCATTGCTATGGAAAAGTACTCTTTGTAAAAAAGGTATTCATCCACTTCATTACGAGCAAGGCAACCCTGGATTATCTCCTGGATTCTTATTTGCTCGCTATTGAGTTGGACTAATTTCATACTATTACTCTGTTACTATTCTAAGGACACATATTTAGTGTTATCCCACAGCTATCTTAATCATTTACTTTCCGATACCTTATATCTGAACTTTCTTTTGATTCCAATCTATCTTTGAGGTTTTTCATAGAATAGTAGGGTCCCCGATCCACTGCTAAGTTATAAAGCCAAGCCGGGATGAAGCCACCTGGTTCTGTTTTCACTGTATAGTTTACTAAAATGGTTTCATCAGGAAGTTCTTGCACGTGCCAGCGAGATTCGAAGTTTTCTATCGCCACTTGGTCCTTCTTGCTGCTTGGCAAGCCTACAGAATGGGACTTCCATTCTAATCCGTCTCGTGACTGTGTAGATTTCACCTTTAAGTATCTGTCTTGAATTGGAAATGGCATATCTGTTATAGTTTCGTAGTAAATTAAGTTTCTTTCTTTCGAAGAGATCAAGTTGGACGCTGAGCACCCATAAACCCAATATTGATAGGCATCGGCGTCATTGATTGCCTGGACAAATTCATCCAGTGTTGAGGATATACTTGCTTGAATTTTTATCTCATCGTAGCCTTCTGCTGTCGGCTTTTTGTATACCTTGATTGCATCGCTATTTCTTACTATTTTCCATCCTGCCTCATTGTTAAAAACCAACAGGCTTAAAATCACAATTATTACTTCTTTCATTTCGCTTTATTATGGTAAACTAATCTTGTCTACACTGGGAATACGAAAGCCTTCCTTCGAAAGGTTGCGTCCTTCATTTTTTTCTTAAACGTGAATGGGAAAAATTACCGGATCAGGACCAATTTTCACAATAATTCGCGAAATGATATATTTGCGGCAGATATAATCGAACGTATGCAGCAGTCCAACTTACTAGATCATGATATAGCAGAAGCAGTAGCAGAACAATTGCTTAAGATTGGTGCTGTGAAGCTTAGTATCGCTCAACCCTTCACCTGGGTCTCAGGCATCAAGTCTCCAGTTTATTGTGATAACCGAAAGATCAATTCCTACGTTGAGCCAAGAAGGCTTATTGCTGACGCCTTTGTTACCATCATTAAGAAACAATATCCGAATGTAGATTCTATTGCAGGAGTGGCAACTGGTGGAATTCCCATGGGCATCCTAATTGCCGAACGCTTGGATCTTCCATTTATCTACGTTAGACAAGAAGCCAAGAAGTACGGATTAATGAAGCAAGTAGAAGGGGACTACAAGGAAGGCGATCGCACGGTTTTGATTGAAGACCTTGTATCCACTGGCGGTAGTAGTCTGAAGGCGCTGAATGGAATTTTGAATGCGAATATCAAAGTAGAAGCCCTCTTTAGCATCATGACCTACAACTTCAAAGCCTCTCAAGAGCTCTTCAAAGAAAATAGCGTGAATTACAACTCTCTTACAGACTTGGATACTGTGCTTAAGGTGGCAGAGTCCAATGGCTCCCTATCCAAGGCAGAAGTTTCTGAGGTGATCCAGTTTCGTGCTAGTCCGAAAGAATGGAAATCCTAGCTTACTTTTTCACAATTTTGATCTTGCTTCCCTTGCTTAATTGTTGACTTACCTGCATTCCATTAAGAATGGCCATTTCCTCATGTCGCTTGGACGGGATCTTATAGCTGTTCAAGACCTGAGATAACTTTCCATTCTGCTTTACATCCACGATATCGATCCTTTCTGGCTTAACATTTAGCCTGTCTGGGTCAGTCAATCTCTTGAAGTTAGTCATGATGTAGTCAAACGACTGTTCATACTTGCTAAATTCTTTTTCATCACTTACCCCATGAAAGACATAGATGGTTCCACTATAGTTGATTAGAACTGTTTGAACCGCAAGTGTCTGAGACTGCCCACCTTGGCCTTCATTCACCTGCTTGGATACCATTCCATAAGCATCAAAGCCACCCACCTTCATGTCTAAGTCTCTCTGGACTTGCAATTTTAATTTTTCAATTATTTCCTGCTTAGCCGCTTGAATACTCTTCTGTTGGGACAATGTGAAAATTGACAGCGCCTTGCCATCCTTAGAAGCCATCTGAACTTGAGTAGGAGAATTCATCAGCTGCCAGCCATTAGGATAGGGGAATTGGAACTTCAGAACTGGGTGGTAGAAGATGTTGTTATCGGTATATCCCTGCTTCGGATCCTCACCATAGATCATGTTGTCGATCAAGTTAAGGTACTGGTTCCTGTTAATTTTCAGATTGGATGCGTTGTTTTCGGCCTGCCATTCATTGGCAAGCTCCTTTACAGTTTCATATCTCTTACCTGGATCTGGGTGCGTGGACATGAACTCTGGAATTCTTCCAGCTTCTGTATTTGCTGTCTTACGTTTCAGTGTCTCAAAAAAGTCCGCCATTTCTCTTGCATCATAACCTATGTACGAGGAGTAATTGACTCCTAGAATGTCCGATTGTGATTCATTAGACCTACTATTTTGTAAAAAAAGTAGACCCAATCCTTGTTGGGCTTCATTAGCAAACTGCCTAAATTCGGGTGAGATGATTAGTCCGCCAACGAAAAGAATTTGGCCTAGCGTCTGCTTGGTATACTGCTCTGCCGAGTGTCTAGCTGTAACGTGGCCTATTTCATGGCCCAAGACTCCTGCAAACTGCGCTTCATTGTTGAAGTGGGCCATGATGCCTCTTGTAAAATAAACATAGCCACCTGGAAGCGCGAAGGCATTGATGACCGGCGAATCAAGAATTCTAAAATTGAATTTGACATCCGGAGTATGAGACCTCTTCACCATTTGCTGACCCTTCTGGTTGACAAAACTCTGTACTTGTTGGTCATCGTACAGTCCGAATTGGGCAACAATGGCTGGATCGTTTTCAGCTCCTATCTTTTTCTCTTGCTCAGGGGTCATAAAACTGACTTGCCGCCTACCAGTTACTGGGTTCCTAATACAAGATGGGAGTATTGTAATTAGACATAATGCCAGGGCCGTAATGGATATTCGATTAATCATCAATAAGTATTTGTTGTAACTTTATGAAGGTCCTTAGAGGTGGCCTCTAAAATAGGGTATTTTTGTTCTCTGAGATAGCGTCTATTAGAGATTTTTCGTTTTCTCTAACACTATTAACTTTTGTAGAAACGCGATAGGCCTCCATCTGATCCGGAGGATAGTCGATCACCATCTGAACAGCATCACGACCCGAAATTTCTGGATCCAACCACAATTTCTCCTGTTCTGGTAGAAGGATAGCGGGCATTCGGTCATGAATCCCTTCCATAATACTGGTAGGAGACTTGGTAATGATTGAAAATGTATAAATGTCCTCCCCTTCAGGAGATTTCCACTTCTCCCAAATTCCTGCAACTGAAAAAATTTCTTGGTCTTTGGTAACGATTCGATAGGGCAATTTCTTCTTTCCTGACCTCTGCCATTCATAAAAACCATCCATGGGAACAAGGCACCTCCTGCTTTCGACTGCCTTTTTGTAGGCATTCTTTTCCAGAATAGTTTCGATCCTAGCATTAATCATCTTGTAGGCAATCTTCTTGTCTTTGGCCCAGAAAGGTAGTAAACCCCACTTGAAAATATGAAAATGCTCTGGATCATCAGAGGTTATGACTGGTACATAGTGAGTAGGAGCCACATTGTAGTTGGGAAGAGGATTATATCGCTCTAACTCCTCGCTATAGAAGGTGGCATGAAACCGCTCTTCCAGTTCTTTTTCAGTTTTTGTTATCGACGTTCGGCCGCACATTATTTTCTAGTATGAACGTAACAGTCGATGCCCTTATTCTTGATCGCAGCGGCAACATCACTTGCTGCATCATAAGACGTATACCTTCCAGCTGTGATAGAATGATACTTCCCTTCATCAAAATTGACCATCTCGGCACCTGAATATCCCAGGTTCTTCAATTTGTCAATCATCTTCTGTGCATTGTCTTTGATTAAGTAACTACCAGCAACAACAAGATATCCGCCTCCCGAAGTGCTAGAGCTCTTGGCTCTTGCAGGAGCCGAGGCTTGTACCTTCTTGGGTTTGGGACTAACATTCGTGGAACTCACCGCTTGGCTGTAGCTGGCCTTTTCCTCGTCTGAAGCTTCGAAACTAAAATCTTCTTCATAGCCCGCTTCACCTTCCTCTTCATAGCTGACCTCCACCTCAGAACCTTCCCCTCCATCTTGAGAGGCCTCCTCTTCATCAGACTCAAAAAACTCATCATATATTTCCTCGTCTGTCGTATAGTCTTCTTCATCTGTTTCTTCATAGATTACATCTGAATCAGTCTTTCCCTTGCAGGATTCCAGGACCACTGCAGATCCAATAAATAATCCGAAAAGTAGTGCGAAGTACGCATAAAATCGATATGTCTTTCCCATATTGTTATTCTTACAAGTGATAAAATTACGATTTTTTATAATATGTAAGAACCTTGATTATCTTTTTTTTATTTAACACGACTTGTATTTTTTTGGTAAAATGTCTTGGTGGATGTTTTAGGTCTCCATGTGTGAGAAATCGCAAAAAGATCGGAAGTCTAAAAATACAACAAAAAATGGCCGTCGCATTTTGAAATGCAACGACCCTTCTATCTTACGGTAAGTTATGATTACCTAGGACTTGAGTCTGCAAATAGCATTGTTAGTCACAATAGTTCCACATAAGATAGTAGTTAATCTTCTCATAAGTTGATAAAGAGGTTTTTCTTATCCTTGGTCAGCGTATAGAACTTGTAGTCCTTATTATCATTGTCTTTCAAGATGGAAACCGCACCACGGAAGAATTCTAGAGTGAAGACTCCGCCCTCTGGAATGTCTTCGAAGAAGGTAGCAGGAAGAATCCCTTCTCCTGTATCCGCTAATTTCACCGCCTTACTTATTTTATTTTCAGGGTCAAAGGAGCTATCATCCTGAAGACTAGTCCCGTCAAATCTGAGATGAGCAATTACACCGTTTTCATTTTGTGCATCAGCATTCCATGTGACCATTTTCTCGTTACTTCCAATGCCTAAAGCATTTGTATTCGGATTGCTACTTAAGTTATCGATCTCAACCCTTAGCTCTTTCGGCACATAGTAGGAACAATCCGAGATATTGTCGTCATCTCCAACCTGGAAGCCTACCATGCGACCGAAGTAGTCTGAAATTCTTTCATAAGATTCTACAGGGTCAAGGCTTCCTTCTTCCGGTCGATATTGCTGAATCGATGAATCATAAATAAGTCTGAGATCTTCAAATAAGAAGACTCCACCATCGACTCTAGGGCCATTAAGTGTTTCTTGGTACCTGCCGAAAATTCTCGCGTGTTGAAGTGGTGAAGTGTTTATTTGCAGTTGAACTGATGCATTCGTTAATTCGAATAGTTTAGCATATTCTCCTAGGTACTCTTTTGATCCCTCACTTTCGTCGAAGGTAAAAACGGGAAGCCCACTATTTTCAGAGTATACTTCTTCCTTACTACAAGAGAGGACAATGGCCCCTAGTAGTATTAAGACTGCAAATGGATAGTTCGATTTTTTCATTGTTAATGTATTTAAGTTTAGTTAAAATGATTTCTAAGTAACTCATAGTTAGTGAAAGAGCTTAACACTAACTATTGACTTACAGCACATTAACAATATATTAATGGTATTTAAGACACTTTAACAAGGCAGAAAACGTCTTATGTAGGGCTTTTTGATTTCTTGCAAGATCCGTGCTCGCCATAGCACTACACGAATGCAAAAGAGGATGATTTTTTTGACCTAGCGACTTATCAAAATAGGGTGCAAGAATTTCGCAAATAGGACTACTGAAATACAAGATCGCAATTATGCATCTACCTTCAACTTCCAATCAGATACTTGGAAGATTAATTTTGTTGGCACCCACAAAAGCTATGCTAAAAGTGTCGCTTGGCATTGTGGTAGTGTATGATGTTCTTTTTCTGCCCTTGAGCAATACGTAGCTTTTAAGCCTGCCGATGTGTGAAGCACGGCACAACTTTCCCCAAAAGGGCTTAAAACCCCTTTTAGGGATCAACTGGAAGAGATGAGAAAAAAAGGAAAGAAGCTCTACTTCTTAATGTGTGTAGCAAGAAAGCGACTGAATTACTTCTTGTTATTATATATCATTAGAACCTTGAAAGGCAAGAAGCAACACTTTCTGCTCAAGGCATGCCTGCCATTGATCCTGTCAAGAGACCCTATCATATCAATGATCCTCAAAGCAAAATTTGATGCCTAGGTCATTCTTTCACATTATTGAACCTACTTCTTCTTAGAATCTTGCTCTAGACTAGTCAAGCCTTCTTCCTTAGCATCTAGCTTGTGGTGAATAAGGTGTAGAATTTTGTCATCTTCGAAGGAACTGCCATAGACCATAATGTCGTTACCATTCCTGAAACTTTGAATGGTAGCAATTTCCTCTGTTGGCTGGATGCTCATCATTTCGCCAGTTTTACCGTCATAAATTGAATAGCTAGAATAGACTGCTTTCTCATATCCAACTTTAGAGATAATTAGCAATTTGTTATTGTTTAGGTATTCAAAAGACAAGTGGTTTTTTTGACTTGCGATGTCATTAAGTAAGTAACCTGAAGATCGTATTTCAATCTCCCCGTCCTCATTCATGTGCAGGAATTGAAGGTCTGTTCCATGTTCAGAGGCAATGGCTAGTAAGTCTCCATTGTCAAGACGAACAGTGTACTTGTAGTCACTGCTTGCAGGTGGTCCACCCTCAAAGTTGTTTCTTTCATCCTGTTGTAAGAAGATCTCAGAAAGCCTAGTGTACTTTGTGAGCTCACAATTATCTCCTTCAGAAGTGAACGTATATATTCCTTCAGCCACTTTTCCCTTCTTTGAACCTGGAGTATAAAAGCTAATTTTTTTGACACCGTCTATATCAAGGATCTTAAGGATCCTGTTGTTCGCAACTTCCTTAGATTTAGGTGCAAATGGCAAAGTGAGTGTGCTTTCACTATCATAGAAGCCCTTTTCATCAAAGAATAGTATCTTCTGAGTACTTGACTTATAGTCCTTATTTGCCCGACCTTCAGCCTCAACCATTGACATATAGAATCCTGACACCCTAGCATTGGCATCGTGGATTATTCCTTGACTGTTAAATGTGTAGGCTCTTTCGAATTCTATATCTTCCTCTCTCGCTATTTCTCCCTCACTATTGAGGGCTACGAATCTAAAGTCCATTAGGTCGTTGTACTTTCGAGTCTTATCACCCTCGATCATTTGTCCAAAGGCGAGGATAGTCATTGGGTGCTCAATGTTGCTTGCTGCGTATTTGTTCTTAAGAACCCAAGTACCTTCTTCTGCTTCAAGATCCAAAATTACTTTTGATTTTTTCTCTTTGTAAGAGGCCTTGTCGTATTTTTTGTTCAATCGCTCATAAGTCATTCCGTCGTACGAAATCTCATTGATAGATAATTCTTCATCGTTGTTTCTAGCTGAAGATGCTATCGGATAATTAGCAACGATCTTGCCGATTGACGGGTCATTTGAGGTCCCTACTCTGTATTGAATCAACTTAGGAAGTCCCTTCTTATACAGTTGGTAGTGTTGAGAAATATCTTCCCTTACCGTCACAGAAAATATCGAATCTACCTGCCCATCAGCCTTTATATGATAGTGGTTGAAAACATCATACTTAACACTAGGGTTCATGACCTGACCACGACTTGATACCATGGTTCCCATCTCTTGGTTCTTCCAAAGGAAGTTGTATCCGCTTTTCTCTTTTTCGATATAGGGCCCTTCAGATATGGAATCATATAGAAAAATTGTTGTTTCATATTGTGCTGACATTGTGCATGCACATAACAATAGAAGGGCAAATAGTGTGTAGTTCTTATTCATCATTTAAGCATTTTGACCTTGAGGGAAAGACTCCCTTGTAGGTAAAAGATGCAGAATCGGCCTACCAACCCTAAGGTATAATCATATTTTTTTGGTGCTGCATTGATTTGTTCTTAGCTAGATTCCTTTAACCTTAGACAAACCTCAAGGACTACTCTGGATCAGCAGTTTAGAACAATAAGAAGATTTTCTTAAATAACATTCAAAGGGACTACGAAATATGATCAACCGTGTAGTTTTCTTTATACAAATGTGCGTAAAGTGAGCGTTATAATTTAAAATATTGGACGGGAAACTATTATGGGTCAACTGTTTCGCTACAAATTCCTTTTTACATCATTCGTAGTCCTTTTGCTTCAGGGCTGCGCAAAAAATAGCGATTGTTTTGGCAGGCTGCCAGAATTAGTACTTATTGAAATGCCTGAAAACGGGATAAAGAACAAAGATGTCCTGATTGAAGTCACTTATAAGTCGATCCATACCGATGATTATATCTCAAGCTCAAGTAGGACTCAGTCTGGAAATAACATAAGCTATGAATTCTACGTCATGTCTTGCAATGGGATAAAAATTCCTAGAACCAAAACAGAGATGATTAGGCTTCTCTTTCAAAACGAAGGCTCCTACACTGTTACCTTTTCATCTGAATCGGGTGATCCTATTGTGAAGACAATTCTCATTGAGTGAAATACATCCAAGCAACTTACTTAGAAGCCGGCATTACCAGGACTTCTTGGGAAAGGAACGACATCCCTAATATTACTCATGCCCGTCAAAAACAAAATCATCCTTGAGAAGCCTAGTCCATAACCAGCGTGCGGGCAAGTACCAAACCTTCTTGTGTCCAGGTACCAAGACATTTCATCTAGAGGAATGTCCATTGCCTCCATCTTACCTTTAAGTACTTCATACCTTTCTTCCCTTACAGAACCTCCTACAATCTCTCCAATTCCTGGAAACAATATGTCCATAGCTGCCACTGTCTTCTCATCTTCATTAAGTCGCATGTAGAAGGCCTTGATCGAAGCTGGGTAGTCTGTTAAGATCACAGGCTTCTTGAAGTGCTTTTCTACCAAGTAGCGTTCGTGTTCTGATTGGAGATCAGCCCCCCATTCATCTATTGGAAATTGAAATTTCTTCTTTTTGTTAGGCTTAGAATTCCGAAGTATTTGTATGGCCTCAGTATAGGTCAATCTTACGAAGTCATTATCTAAGCAAAACTGAAGTTTCTCTCTCAGTGGCATAGGAGATCTTTCTACCTGGGGTTTACTCTTCTCTTCATCAATCAATCTCTTCTCTAAAAACTCAAGGTCATCCGGACAGTGTTCCAAAACATATTTCACAATGAACTTGAGCATGTCTTCAGCTAGGTCCATATTTTCTTGAAGCCCCGCGAAAGCAATTTCTGGTTCTAGCATCCAAAATTCTGCAAGGTGCCTAGTCGTATTTGAGTTTTCAGCTCTAAATGTTGGACCGAAGGTATAGACATCCGAAAATGCCAAGGCTCCTAACTCAGCCTCTAACTGACCAGAGACGGTGAGATTGGTTTCCTTCGCAAAAAAGTCTTTCTTGAAATCTATCGTGCCATCTTCAGTGCGTGGAGGATCTGATGGATCCAAGGTAGAAACTCTAAACATTTCTCCTGCACCTTCGGCATCTGATCCTGTAATTATTGGAGAATGGAGGTAGACAAAACCACGGTCATTGAAAAACTGATGTATAGCAAACGCTGCTGCATGCCTAATTCTAAAAATGGTTCCAAAAGTATTAGTTCGAAACCTTAGATGTGATATCTCACGTAGAAACTCCATACTGTGTTTCTTTGGCTGAAGAGGATACTTTTCCGGATCTGCATCACCATAGATGGTGACTTCTTCAGCATGGATTTCTACTCTCTGACCCCGCCCTTGTGACTCCACTAGAAGACCAGTGACTCCAACAGCTGCTCCCACTGTAATTCGCTTTCTGGTCTCATCGTCGAATTTCTCAAGAGCAATTACAGCCTGAATGGTTTTTACAGTAGAACCATCATTAATGGCGATGAATTGATTGTTTCTAAATGATCGCACCCACCCCTTGACGCATACACTAGTACCTGTCTCTCCAGTCACTAATAGTTCTTTTACTTTTGTCCGCTCCATATCTACAAAATTGAATGAAGGTGCAAAGTTACTATTTGCACGAGTCTAAACTAAATTTTTTAGCTGGGAATCAGCAAAGTGATCTTATCCTCTGAGGCGGTCTATGATGATGTTAGCTTGCAAAGCCTCTTCCTTTGTTATATTCTTTGCGATCTTATCTTCTGTAGCCTCTGCAAGTTGAGGATTAATCTCTTCTAATAAGTTGATGCCATCTTGGGTAATGGTAATGTCCATCTTCCTTCTATTAGACGGACAGATGGTTCGTTCTACTAAATTCTTCGAAAGCATTCTATCCAACATCCTGGTAAGGTCAGTCTTCTTATGGATCATTACCCTCTTAATGTCCTGTGGTGCAAGAGGTTTTGGTGCTGAACCCTTAAGAATCCTAAGAATATTGAATTGAGGTGATGTGATTTTATACTTGGAAAGAATTTCCTTAGTTGATGATTCCAACCATGAGTGGGTATACATCAGATTCAGGACCAACTTGTGGTGTTCCGAATTGAATTTCTTCTGTTGTATTTCGTCTTCTATCTTCATCAACTAGTTCTAAAAAACAATGCAACTGCAGACATTCCCACTGCAGCCACATCGTCACTTATTGAAATGTTTCTTTATTCTACTACAAGCTTAATAGAAAGCTCGAATTCATCGTAAATTGTTTTGTCTCCTAAGCCAGAAAAGAAGCTTCCTGAACCATACTTCACATTGTACTTAGATCTGTCGATTTCAAGGTCAGCCGTAGCTACAGTCTTACCCATCTCTTCTTTAACATTAGCATAGAAAGTAATTGGTTCTGTAGTTTCCTTGATGGTAAGGTCTGCATAAACTTTGTAATCGCCAGGTGTTCCCTTTGCAGCAACCTTAGTAATAAGTAGCTTAGAAGTTGGGAATTTCTCTGTACCGAAGAAGTCTTCAGACTTTAAGTGGCCCTCTAATTTTCCCTTCATTTTGCCATCTAGGTCCGTGGTAATTAGGGTAGTCATGTCCACTTCGAAAGATCCGCCAGTTAATACACCGTCAGTCATTTCTAAGCTGCCATTCTTTAGAGCAACAGTTCCAACGTGGTTACCAGTAACCTTGTATGCCTTCCAAGCAATTTCACTAGCGGTAACATCTACAGCAAGGGTTTCAACGATTACGTTCGTGAATGAAAATGCAACAAATGCAATCGCAACTAGTGTTAATAAAAATCCTTTTTTCATTTTTCTAAAATTTTTCTTGTTTATTTCGAATTATAAGCCATCTGTTTCTTGATGGTGATGTAAACATAATTTGTTTTAACCAACATTTGTTGTAAACAAATATTGTTATTAGCAAAAATGTCGCTAATGCGACAGCTAATAGTGCCACAATCTGAGACCAATAAAGCCTTTGATCAAAAAGAAATAAGCCAAGTATGCTATCGCGAGGGCAGAAAGATGTAGAAGAAGCGGAACACTAGACTGCTTGTTTGAAGCATAAAGGCATGACGCAATCCTACTACTAAAGCAAAAGAAAGGTAAGAGAAAGTACGAAGGCAGATACACTTGCCAGGTGTAGTGTTCCCTTGCTTTCGATCTGTCCGAAGGAATAACCGTATAATGCATGCCGGAGTTTTAAATTCATAGCTTCATGAATTCTACAACCTGATCTGCAGAACCACCAATATTTTGTGCTTGGACACCTAGCACCGACTCTGGACAATTAGGCGCACATCAAAAAAGGGTTGAATCCTAAGAAACAACCCTTATCTTTCTAACTTTCAATTGTGAATTATAGGTACATATTTACGATCCGCTCATAAAGTTCTTGCTGACCACTTATCTGCTTCGGTTCTCCAAGCTCAAGTGCTATCTCTCTTAGCTCTTCAAAACCAATTCCCCCTCCTTCATAGCGCGCACCATTACCAACATCAAAGGAACTATATCGATTGCTTCTCAATGACTTGTACTCCGAGTTTGCCAGAATATCTTCCGCAACCATTGCAGCCCTTACGAAATTATCCATTCCACTCACGTGTGCTAGGAACATATCTTCCATATCTGTAGAGTTTCTTCGAACCTTGGCATCAAAATTAATTCCACCGGTAAGTGGCTTTGATTCCAGTAAAACTAGCATGGCATGGGTCAATTCCATCAAGTCAACTGGAAACTGGTCAGTGTCCCATCCATTCTGATAGTCACCACGATTCGCATCTATGCTTCCCAAGACTCCCGAATCTGCAGATACCTGAAGTTCGTGCTCAAAGGTATGTGCTGCAAGGGTAGCATGGTTAACCTCGATGTTTAATTTAAAATCACTCATCAAGTCATGCTCTTGCAAGAAGGAGATACAGGTAGCCGCATCGAAGTCATATTGATGCTTGGAAGGCTCCATAGGCTTTGGCTCTATCAAAAAAGTGCCTTCGAAACCCTTTCCTCTGGCATAGTCTCTGGCCTTCTTTAAGAAAGTTGCCATGTGTTCTTTCTCACGCTTCATATCCGTATTCAGTAGGCTCATGTAGCCTTCTCGACCTCCCCAAAAAACATAGTTCTCTCCACCTAACTTAATGGTTGCGTCGATTGAATTTTTGACCTGCACAGCACCCCTGGCCACAACAGCAAAATCAGGATTCGTGGATGCGCCATTCATGTATCTTGGATGTGAAAATAAGTTTGCCGTTCCCCACAAGAGCTTAATACCTGTTTCTTCCTGCTTTTGCAAGGCATAGTCTGTTATGAATTGCATGCGCTTTTCATATTCTGCTATGGTGTCTCCTTCATCTATGAGATCTACATCATGAAAACAGTAGTAAGGAACACCAAGTTTTCCGATGAACTCAAAGGCTGCATCCATCTTATCAGTAGCTCTTTTATAAGGATCACTGCTCTTATTCCATTCTAAAATCCTAGTTCCAGGTCCAAAAGGATCAGCACCAGTACCACAGAAGCTGTGCCAATAGGCAACGGCGAATTTGAAATATTCCTGCATGGTTTTTCCTTGGAATGATCTGCCAGCCTCATAGTGTGTGAAGGCCATCGGGTTCTTCGATGAAGGGCCTTCATACTTAATCTTTCCTATCTGGGGAAAGTAGGTCTTGCTCATAATTTATAGTTTTTTATTCTTTTATTTTCTGTTCTAATTTGCTCTTCCAAGTACCATATAGGTTTGGATATTTTGACTCCTTTCTTGGTGTGTATTTCCTCACCATAGTAAGATCTTCAAAGACTTCATCACTACTTAAAATTTGTCCTCCAATTAGGGCTCCTCTAGCTGCACCGACAGCACCATCAGTATTATAAAGCTCTATATCCACACCCACAAGATCTGCGAGAACTTGTCCGAATAGCTCACTGAGAAACATATTTGCGTCACCGGCTTTGATCTTCTTAATTTCGATCCCCTTATCGGTAAAAGCCTCCATGCCATAGGCAAACGCGTATGCTATTCCTTCTTGTACAGCTCTGGCAAAGTGCGCCCGATTATGAACATTGTAGTTAAGGCCTTCCATCCAAGCTTCTAGGTCAGCATTTCCCAACATTCGTTCTGCCCCATTTCCGAAAGGGAAGAAAAGTAAACCCTCAGACCCTTGACCTACCTCCATAGCCTCATAGTTCATTTCGACATAGTCCTGAAATCCAAAATTCCTTTTAACCCAGGCATTTGAAATACCAACACCATTAATACAAAGAAGCACTCCGATTCTTTGTGTTTCATCAGAGTAATTCACATGCGCAAAGCTGTTAACGCGTTGCTTTTCATCAACAAATAATTCATCCACAACTCCATAAACCACTCCTGAAGTTCCAGCAGTAGCCGCAATTTCCCCTGGTTCTAGGACATTAAGAGATAGGGCATTGTTGGGTTGGTCGCCCGCCTTATAAGTAATCCTTGCCTTTCTTCCAAGTCCTAAGTCCTTCGCAACATCATCACTAATTACAGCATGCTCAGAAAAGCTTGCCCAATATTCAGGGACTAGTTCGCTTTCAATTTGGTATTCTTTTAGAAGCAGCTCGGAAAGGCCTCTACTTTTAAAATCCCAAAAGATACCTTCCGATAGGCCCGATATGCTTGTTCCCACTTCACCTGAAAGCTTCATTGCGATGTAGTCTCCTGGTAACATTACCTTATGGATCTTTTTATAGATTTCTGGTTCATTTTCTTGGACCCACTTCAACTTAGAAGCAGTGAAGTTTCCAGGACTGTTCAATAAGCTACCAAGACAGTAGTCTTCTCCAATTTCCTCCATTGCTTTATTACCTATCTCCACAGCCCTGCTGTCGCACCAGATTATAGCAGGCCTCAGAACTTCTTGACTACTATCGATGCATACTAGTCCATGCATCTGATAGGAGATTCCGATATGCCCAACTGATAGGAGTAATTCCGGATCTTTGCTGCGAATTTCTTCTAGACATGCAAGCAAGGCTTGCCACCACATGCTTGGATCCTGTTCGGCCCATGACTTCTCGTGCGTAATCATGGGCATTTCATCTTTTGGAAACTGAGCACTTATCAATGCCTTTGCTGTATCGGAAGATATTACTGATACTTTTACTGATGAGCTTCCTACGTCTATTCCAAGTGCCTTGTTCACGTTATTCTTGTCTTATCAAATTTATACAATTTAGGTGCCCTATGCGGAGCAGTCCTATCCATTTTCCCTGTATCTATCAGAATCTTCAGATTACTAACCTTGCGTCTAAAGTTTCGGGTATCTTGCTTTTCCCCTAGTATTGCCTCATATAGTTTTTGCATCTGTGTTAGTGTAAACTCTTCAGGAAGCAATTCGAGGCCGATCGGTTTTTCTTCTAAGTCTTTTTGAAGTTTTCTGATTGTTGCATTAAGTAATTCACTATGGTCAAATATGAGACTGGGTGAGGCATCAACTGGAAACCACTCTACCTTCCTTGCTCCACTGCCCTTTTTAAGTTGATATTTACCAGGACTAATAAGTGCATAATAACCTATCGTAATAATTCTTCTATAGTCCACCCTATCGCAAGCACCGAAGGCCCCAAATTGGTCCACAAAAATGTCTTCGATTCCAGTCAGGCGACGGAGCACGTCATAGGGCATCATTTCTAAGTCCATATTTCGATGTACAAAGTCACCTGGTAAACCCCACTCCCCATCACGGGGCCCTCCTTCATGTTGTATTAAGAGCACCTTTAGCACATCATCTTCGAAACCAAGAATAACACAATCAACTGAAAGTGATGGGATTAGATCTTTTTCAGGAGACGGATTTGCTAGAACTTTTGAATGAGGATGAAACTTCATGTTAGACAAATATAGCAAATATTGTCAGATTGACAATATTGCTTTTTACTTCATCTTTTACAGGCACATCAAGGGTGGCTTTCCTAGAAAGTTGTAAGATTTTATTACTGTTGAGGTGACCTAGTTGAAGTCATTCATAGTATAGGTGATTCCGATGGCTGCGAAGCTCAGTGCAGCCTTTGAAGATTTCTCAATAATCCCATCTAGTCCTTCCTTTTCATCCTTGGACCATTTGCCGAGAACAAAATTCACCTGCTGTCCTTTATGAAAATCACTACCAATGCCTACCCTTAATCTTGCGTACAGGTTCCCACCTAGGATCTGATCAATGTCTCTAAGACCATTGTGCCCACCATTCTTTCCTTTGGGTTTAATCTTAAGTCTTCCGAAAGGCAAGTTAAGGTCGTCTAATATTATTAAGAGATTGCTGTTTTTTATTTTTTCTTTCTGCAACCAATAGTTTACAGCCTTTCCACTTCGATTCATGAAAGTAGATGGCTTTAGCAGAATAAGGGTCCTCCCCTTGTGTCGAATTTCAGCTAGGTCTCCTAGCATTTTACCCTTCCACTCAGCATCATGAGTGCGCGCGAGATGGTCCACTACATCAAATCCTACATTATGCCTAGTACCATCATAGTCAGCCCCCATGTTGCCTAAGCCTACTATCAGAAATTTCATTGGATCTGGCTTTTTGCTCTCTTGTCTTCGTTTGAAAAAATTGGTGATGAACTGAAACATCTCATCTTCTTTGTTAAAATTATACTACACACAATGCAAATTCTGATCCAAAGGTTCGCAGAACATCATTTGCAACGTCCGGGAACATTACATTATTGAAAATCTTTAACGTTCAAAGCATTTAGTGTTTATGAATTTCGAATACCTTTACCATATGAAATTCACGCACAAACCCAACGAGGGTCATTATCCCATCTTCTATAAGGGATACATCGATACACTAGAAGATATTGAATTGATGGCAACATTGACCACCGAAAAAGATAGAGCCTTGGCTGTTTTTCATAGCATTCCTTTAGAAAAAGCTGATTATCGCTATGCCGATGGCAAATGGTCCATCAAGCAAGTCCTTATTCACATAATAGATACTGAAATGGTCTTCGGATATAGGGCCCTTGCTATTGCCAGAGGTGAAAAACAAGAACTTCCTGGTTTTGACCAGGATGAATATATGGCCGGTACTACAGATCAGAATACTTCCCTTTCGGAATTGATAAGTTGCTTTGCTGATCTAAGATCAGCAAATATTGCGCTCTTCAAAAGATTGAGAGAGGAAGACCTAGAGAAGGAAGGTATCGCTAGCGGATATCCTGTGAAGGTGGGTGTCCTCGGATACTTTATTGCTGGACATTGCAGATATCATCTTAATATCCTAAGTGAACGTTACGGGATATGACCTTCTACGCACAAGATACCTACCGCTTCTTACGCAAGCTTACACCTCGTAAGCTCGCCAACGCAGCCAGCGTGCTGTCCTCCTTTTACTATACCAAGTACAGTAGAAAAGCAACTCAGTGGGGTATGCCATATACTATTTCTGTAGAACCTACAACAGCTTGCAACCTCAGATGTCCTGAATGTCCTTCGGGATTAAGAGCCTTTTCCAGGCCTACAGGGAATCTTAAGGAGGATTTTTTTAGGGATACGATAGATGAATTGTACAAGGACCTGATGTATCTGATCTTCTATTTCCAAGGTGAGCCATACATCAACCCTAAGTTTCTCGAGATGGTGAACTATGCGCACAATAAGGGCATTTATACCATCACCTCCACAAATGGCCACTTTCTCAATGATGAGAATGCAAAAAAAACCATAGAATCGGGGCTCGACCGAATAATCATTTCAGTAGATGGTACAACACAGGAAGTTTACCAGCAATACAGAAAGGAAGGAAGCCTCAAGAATGTCATTGCCGGAGCAAAGAATCTCGTCAAGTGGAAGAAGAAACTTGGTGCGAAGAATCCTCATATCATTTTTCAATTCTTAGTGGTTAAACCCAATGAGCATCAAATTCCTGAGATACACCGACTTGCAGATGAAGTAGGAGTAGATGAAGTCAAACTCAAAACAGCACAAGTCTATGACTATGAAAATGGCAACCCCTTGATTCCGACCATTGATAAGTATGCTAGATACCGCAAGACTTCGACTGGAAAATATGTGGTGAAGAATGAATTACTAAACCATTGCTGGCGTCTATGGCAGTCTTGCGTCATTACTTGGGATGGAATGGTTGTACCCTGTTGTTTCGACAAAGATGCAAGTCACAGGCTTGGTGATCTCAAGAAGGAAAGCTTCCGTGAACTATGGCAAGGAGAAGCATATCAGAACTTTCGAAGTCAAATATTACTAGGTAGAGATAAGATAGAGATTTGCACTAATTGCACAGAAGGTTGTAAAGTTTGGGCTTAATTCGAAATAAACTTTTGATTTACATTCTTTTTTATGACCTTTACCTTCCCCTCATGAATGTAATTTATACACCTTTGGCTGTGGAATACTTAATTTTATCAAAATATTAAGATGGATGTGGATTAAGTCGATTATTCAGGGAAGATTGGAGTTTGGTAATGCGAAAAGTTACGAAAAGGTGGTAAAAATGTTCGCATATCGATCTGAGAACTACCACAAGAATGATATTCTTTTCAAAGAGGAAGAAATATTCTTCGAAGATGGATTCTTCATGGACCTTAAGAGGTTCGTTGGACAAGTAACTCAGAAATCATACAAGAACACCATGGACCTGCTAGGCTACTGTGCTCAATTTGCTATTTCAGGAAGCATCGATGGGTGGCTGACTGACGCAGGAACTATCTTGGCACATTCACATGTAGAGCCAAAGTCTGACAAAGCTGTTGTACAATTCTTTCAAAAGGGAAAGAAACTAGTCAAATCTAAGGGAGAGCAAGATGAAGCCATCAAGCAGCTTACAAAGGCGATTGAAAAATACGATCGACACGCTCAAGCCTACGAAAGAAGGGCTAAGGTGAATTTCATACTGAAGAATTACCATGACGCCTTGAGGGATTACAATAAGAGTCTGGGAATAGACGCCACGAACCCTGCTGCCTTCTATGGCCGAGCCAAGGTTCATATGATCAATGAAAATTACAAAGAGGCTGCTTCAGATTTTGACATGGCAACTAAGAAATCAATTGCCCTTCAAAGCATCTATTGGAAGTCAAGACGTCTAAAGGCGGACTGCCACATTAGACTTAAAGAATACAAGCAAGCCGCCTTCGATCTCAAACTTTTTAGTAATAGGAAGTTTAGTGAGGACAATCCCAATTTACACTGGATGTCTTACGTGCAATTCCAGTATGGAAAAGTTCTAATAGAACTTGAAGAATATGAAGAATCCATAAAGGCCTTCAATGCATCTCTAGAATCCGTAAGTAAGTTAGATGATGTTCCTGAAAAGGAAAAGTACTTCTACCGAGGGCTTGCTAAGAAAAAAGCCGGAAAAAATGGCTCAATTAAGGATATTAAGATGGCAAAGGAACTCGGTTTTGAAAATGCTGAGAAAGTTGCTGCTCAGATGGTATAACATTCTTACCCACTTACCTCGTTAGGATAAGTATGAATAGATTCTTAGCCTTATTATTGATTTTATCTCCTATGATCCTTCATTCACAGGAAATCGTTACCATAGATAATGCTCCAAAGAAGGTAAGAAAACTATATGAAAAGGCTGAAAAGAAGTTTGCTACGAATGACAACCTCGGTGGTAAGAAAAAGCTCCACCAAGCGATAGCCTTGGAGGCAAGATTTATTGACGCCCATCTAAGACTAGGCGGAATCTACTACAAGGAGAGAAAATTCGGAAAAGCTGTCACTTCATTTCAGACTGCCTACCAATTAGATTCCAGCAATCATAAAATTACCCAAGCCCTAGCAGCCAGCTACGAGGGTGCACAAGATTATACCAGGGCTGGACAGTTCTATAAGGAGTATCTTAGCCAAGCACCAAAGGTAAAGCCAGAATATCGTGCTGAGGTGGAAAGGAAGATTAGGAACTTTGAATTCCGAAAAATTGCAATCAAGAATCCCCTGGCATTTGATCCTATTGCCCTTCCTTCTCAAATCAACACACCCACATTTTCGGAGTATTCTCCTTCTTTGACAGCAGATGGGAAAAGGATGTTTTTTACCCGAGTGACAGGAAACCAAGAAGACATCTACTTCTCTCAAAAAGATTCTAGCGGAACATGGTCTGAAGCAATTCTTCTTCCCAACTTGAATACCATGGAAAATGAGGGCACTCATACTATTTCTGCAAATGGTAAGATTATTATGTTTACCTATTGTAATCCCCGAGCTGAAATTCCTTACCGTGGTTGTAACATATATGCATCATTTCTAAAAAGCGGACGTTGGACGAAACCAGCCTTCTTTGAAACAATTAATAGCAGATCATGGGATACTCAACCGAATATATCTGCAGATGGTCAGATTGTGATATTTGTCAGTAAGAGGAAGGGAGGTCATGGAGAAAGTGATCTTTGGTGGAGCAAGCGCAACACAGAAGGAAGGTGGTTAGCTCCAGAAAATCTCGGACCCATGATCAACACGTCCCTGCGAGAAGAATCACCCTTCCTACATTCAGATGGAAAGACACTATTCTTTAAGTCAGAAGGCCACCCAGGAATGGGAAGTTTCGACCTATTTAGATCTGAATTGCAAGAAGATGGGACTTGGAGTCAACCTGTTAATCTAGGCTACCCGATTAATACTAAGGACCATGAAGGGGCCTTAGTTGTAGCACTAGATGGGAGTACCGCTTACTATTCAAGAGGCGATGGGGAGGTCAATTTTGATTCGAAGGGTTCGGATTTATACGCCTTTACTCTTCCGGTGGAAGCAAGGGCCCATCCAAGTGGATTTGCCAATATCCGTGTTTTCAATGAGGATGGGTCTTCCAAGCTTACAGCAGGTCTAGAACTCAAGTCTTCAGAAGGCACATATAGGAAACTAAGGACTGATGAAGATGGAGAAGCCTTGGTAATCCTAAATGTAGGTGAAAACTATAGCCTAAACATCGAGAAGACGGAATACTATTTGCATTCTGAAAGATTTGAATTAGATCGAACAAATACAGCGAAAACTGCTTTTGAGATTCGAGTTTATCTAAGAAAAATTGAGCTTGAGGAGGTCTCTGAACCTACCATTCTTAAAAATGTTTTGTTTGAAACAGGGTCCTTTGAATTAAAGCCTGAGTCCTTCTTCGAACTTGACAATTTAGCACGACTTCTTAATGAAAACCTCGAACTAAAGATCGAAATTAGAGGTCACACAGATAATGTCGGACAAGATGCGGACAATCAACGGTTATCCGAAAACAGAGCAAGGGCGGTATATCAATACCTAGTTGCCAAAAAGGTTGATATTGGCAGACTGAGCTATGAGGGTCTTGGAGAAACAGAGCCAATAGGAGACAACGGTACAGAAGAGGGACGAAAAATGAATAGGAGAACAGATTTCATAAGTAAGCAATAAATGGGAAGGAGGAGAAGAAAGCCAAAAATGGCATATGGTATCAAGGTATCGGGGATGGCTGATAAGGGCATGTGTGTGGGACGAGATGAGGAAGGAAATGTATACTTCCTACAAGGCGGAGTGCCTG
>CAZMYK010000009.1:0-21818 GCA_964570435.1 uncultured Saprospiraceae bacterium
GTTATAGGGTCTAATCACCGACTGGACAGGAAAACGCACATCAATGAAATTATGATCACTGGAAATATGAACATTTTCTAAATAGTAGATCAAAGTCGAACCTTCATACCAATCCATTTTCTTAGAACGATGAACTACATTATCACCCTCCAGAGCGGAAATAGGAATAAAGGAAACATCACTAATATCAAGCTTCGCAGCAAAAGCTTCGAAATCGTCATGCACCTTGTCGTAGACTTCCTGACTGTAATCTACTAAGTCCATCTTGTTAATACATACAACTAGGTGCGGAATCTGAAGAAGTGAGGCAATGATGGCATGTCTTTTAGTCTGTTCTACAACTCCATTTCTTGCGTCTACAATTACAAGGGCAACATTGGCAGTAGAAGCGCCAGTCACCATGTTTCGCGTATATTGGATGTGTCCGGGCGTATCGGCAATTATGAACTTTCTCTTAGGAGTAGAAAAGTATCGATAAGCGACATCGATGGTAATTCCTTGCTCTCTTTCAGATTTCAAACCGTCAGTCAGAAGTGCAAGGTTTACGTTCTCTTCACCTCTTTTTTCACTTGCAGTTTTGATGGCGTCGTATTGGTCTTGATAAATGGACTTGCTATCATACAACAACCTACCAATTAAAGTAGATTTTCCGTCATCTACACTTCCTGCTGTAGTAAACCTAAGTAATTCTGAACTCTTATATTCCATTAGGACTTATCTCAATATTTATTTAAAAATAACCGTGCTTTTTCCTGTCTTCCATACTTGTCTCACTCCTCTTATCGTCGGTTCTTCCTCCTCTTTCAGTCATCCTGGTTGTCGATACCTCTTGAATAATGTCTTCAACTGTTGCGGCATCCGATTCCCATACACCTGTGCAAGTCATATCCCCAATTGTACGGCATCTCACAGTTTCAACATAGACCTCCTCGTCTGGCCTCTTGTTGATGTATTCGCAGTCGGCTAGCAAAACGCCATCTCTTTTGAAAACTTCACGCTTGTGCGAAAAGTACAGAGAGGGAAGGTCTACCTTTTCCATTGCTAAGTATTGCCAAACATCTAATTCTGTCCAGTTACTGATAGGAAAGACCCTAAAATGCTCACCGAGTTGATACTTGTTGTTAAAGAGATTCCATAACTCAGGTCTCTGATTTTTTGGATCCCACTGACCAAATTCATCTCTATGGGAAAAGAACCTTTCTTTTGCTCTAGCCTTTTCCTCATCCCTTCGAGCACCTCCCAAGGCTGCATCAAATTTGCCTTTTTCAAGTTCGTCAAGTAGTACAGCAGTTTGAAGTCCATTCCTTGAAGCATTGAAACCTTTTTCCTCAGTCACCAAACCACTTTTTATCCCTTCTTCCACTGAGCCTACGATCAACTTTAGACCAAGCTTTGCAATAAGCTGGTCCCTATATTCCAATGTTTCCGGAAAATTATGCCCAGTATCAACATGAAGAAGCGTGAAAGGAATTTTGGCGGGGTAGAAAGCTTTGTGCGCAAGATGCACCATAAGGATAGAATCCTTTCCTCCGGAAAACATTAGTACTGGATTTTCAAACTTAGCGGCGACTTCTCTAAGAATGAAAATCGATTCCGATTCAAGCTCTTTTAAGTGATTAATATGATAGCTCATAATTAAAATTGAGCCGCAAAATTACTATAAGCGCCAATAAGTCATAGCTTTTTCCCACTTTTCTTTGTCATATATACCCTTCAAATCGATTATCACTGGATTTTCCTTAGTTATTGATTTATAGGAAGATATGTTCATATGTTTGTACTTTTCGTGACCCACAGCAATGATGACAAGGTCATAATCAGTGCTAAGCTGGTCTACCATTGAAATTCCATACTCATGAGCAACTTCATTGGGTGAAGCATACTCATCAGAAATATGCACATGGATGCTATAAGATGTCAATTCTTTATATAAATCTATCACCTTAGAATTTCTAATGTCAGCTACATCTTCTTTGAAAGTTACACCCATTATTAGCGCCTTGCACTGTCCTGGGTTTTTTCCTTGTTCAATCAACATTTGTGTGGCCTTCTTTGCAACAAAGCCTGGCATCCCATCATTTATCCTTCTTCCAGCAGCTATTACTTGCGGGTCTATTCCTACTTGCTTCGATTTATGTAAGAGGTAGTAAGGGTCCACTGAAATGCAATGTCCACCTACCAAACCAGGATGAAACTTTAGAAAATTCCACTTTGTTCCAGCAGCTTCCAAGACCTCTTTTGTATCAATATTTAGTCTATCAAAGATCATAGATAATTCGTTCATCAATGAAATATTCAAGTCTCTTTGTGTATTCTCAATAACCTTCGCTGCTTCAGCGACTTTGATAGAGGAAGCTTCATGCACTCCTTCTTCCAAAATATGATCATAGATCTTTGCGATTTGTGCCAAAGATTCAGCGTCGCTGCCACTAACGATCTTTGTGATCTTAGTTAGGGTTCGATGCTTATCTCCGGGTACGATTCGCTCAGGCGAGTACCCAAGCTTGAAATCTTGATTTACCTTAAGTCCAGAAAGTTGTTCGAGGATGGGAAGGCAATCTTCTTCAGTACAACCGGGATAGACGGTCGATTCATATACTACATAATCTCCTTTCTTTAGAACGCTTCCTACTGAACGCGACGCACCTAGGATTGGACTTAGATTCGGTACTCGAGATTCGTCTATGTCGGTAGGAACGGCCACAACGTAGAAGTTTGCATCTTTGATATCTTCGGGATCGGATGAAAACTGGATGGTTTTGTTTAAAAATGCAGATCCAGGAAGTTCCTTGGAAGGATCTTCTCCACTTTTCATCAATTCTACTCTATCTTCTTTGATATCAAAACCGATAACATCAAAGTACTTTGCAAACTCTAGTGCGATCGGTAGTCCGACATAACCCAGCCCAACTACACAAATTTTCTTCTTTCTTTCCAAAAGATCTTTATAAAAACTCATTTAGCACTAATTTCTTTTCTAATAAATTGACAGAGTTCTTCAGAGGATTCCTCTATCGTATTTTTAATTGTTTCGATCTTCAGGGATGGATTTAGAGGAGCTTCGTAAGGAGAATCGATTCCAGTGAAGTTCTTAATCTCCCCCGACCTTGCCTTGGCATAAAGCCCCTTTACATCCCGAGCTTCACATTCTTCAAGTGAAGTACTAATGTAGACTTCGAAAAAGTTTTCAGTTCCGATTATATCCTGTGCTTTTTTTCTTATTTCTTTAGTGGGACTGACGAAGCTATTGATGCAGATCACTCCACAGTTGATAAATAGTTTGCTGACTTCTGCAATTCTTCTAATGTTTTCAGCTCTGTCCGCAAGAGAAAAGCCGAGATTATTGCACACTCCAGACCGAATATTATCGCCATCGATTATTTGTACCAAGAAACCCTCGTTAAATAGCAGTCGTTCGACTTTTTCAGCAATAGTGCTCTTCCCTGATCCAGAAAGCCCAGTAAGCCAAAAAACCTTGGCCTTCTGGTTAAGAAGCTTTTCTTTTTCGTTCCTGCTTACAATACGATCAAAAATTGGATGAATGTTGTCTAAACCCACCGTTACAGTTTAAAGTTAAGAAGGTGGCCCTTGATCATATTGTCAAAAAGGCTGCCTTCTTCAAATAAGAATTCAACTTTAATTGGGAGCGCGAAAATAGGAAGTTGATTCGAAATAATGAACTTTTGATGAAGATCTAACCTCATTGCATCTTTTTCAGAGCTTAATAGAATTTTTTGTGGGTTTTTGATTGCCTCGTATGTTTCCTTTATTACAGACACTTCATGTTCTGAAAAATAGTGATGATCTTCATACTCAATATGCTCTATTTCGCAACCGAGGGACTCTAAGTAGTGACTAAGATATTCAGTGTTGGCGATCGCTGAAACCATCAATATGGTTTGCTCGCCATTAAGTTTAATCCTCTTTTGCGGATCATACATATAGTATGGGTCACCATAAATGTAATGGGAGAAGAATATTTTTTGATTCGGCTCAGGATTGATCTTTGCAATAATTTCGTCTCTCTGGCTTTCTGTGAATCCTGGTCGACACTTGGTAACCACAATAATATCTGCCCTCTTGTATGCGGAACGCCATTCACGCAGCCTACCAGAAGGAAGAAGGTAGTCGTCTGTGAATAGATTGGTTTGCTCTGTAAGTAGAATGTTGAGACTTGGGTCTACGGCAAGGTGCTGGAAGGCATCATCAAGCAATACTGTATCGATCTGTGGATATTTTTTGACCATTTCAGGGATACCCAGGGCCCTACTTTCAGACACTGCAACAACGATATCACGGTACTTCCTACTGTACTGTAGTGGCTCATCTCCAAATTGGTTGGCATTTCCTTGGGCTTTAACAAATAGAAAGCCCTTCGTCTTTCGACCATAGCCGCGGCTCAGTACTGAAGTATTGATATAAGGCTTTAGTAGGTTTATAAGGTATTCTACATGTGGTGTCTTTCCAGCACCTCCAATAGAGAGATTTCCAATACTTATTACCGGAATATTGAACTCTGATTGCTTTATTAGTCCGACCTGAAAAAAGAAGTTTCTCATGCTGATCAGGAAGCCATACAAAAGAGAAAACGGAGCAAGTAGTAGTTTAACAAGTACGTTCTGGACCATTAAATCGTCATTATCGTGCAAAGATCAAATTATTCGGAAGAATGTTGAAGTCACACCAAGATTTAATGCCTAACATCTTAAAGTAAGGAAGAGTTTCAAATTCAAAGACTATCTATCGCGGTTCCCAAATAAAATAATGGTAGGATAACTGAAGACCAGTGGATAGATTGCGGGAAGCAGCTCCCATTGTTTGAACTGTGTCTAATGATAAACCGGTCCGCCAAAGAAGATTAATATTACCTCCGCGATCTAGATTAAGTTGGACACCTATGCCACCAGCCGCTCCAGGCACTATGCGCTTATAATCTCCTAGAACTCCTTCCGGGCTTTCATCATTTATGGTAAGTAGAGCTTCGTTCAGAAAGGAAATATTAGCTCCAGCAATAACGAGGAGTGAAAGTCTATTGTCAGGGTTAGAGTTGAACTTAAGATAGAAGGGTAGCTGAACGTAATTAAGATTCAGATCTATCCTTTCTTCAGGGTCTGGAGTTAGATCATTGTATCGCTCTCCAATGGGGGTGTATAGTAGACCAGTCCTTACTCCTAGGTTATTAGTAAGGTTGTATCCTAGGTCCACACCTATTGCAAAAGAGTAGGGAATTTTTGCTGCCCGATCAGCTTGCTCTTCGGTATAGATTTGCGAATAGATCTGAGGTTGTATGATTGCCCCAGCTTCTAGGCCTCTTTGCGCAATGGAAATCAGAGGTAGAAAAATATATAGGAGAATGGTCAAATTGGTCTTCATAAAACGAAATTACGACATATTCACTAGGGCCGCAAGGTCCCCTACTATCAAATCTTTTGAAAAATGGCAAACTCTCAACGCGGTCTTGCATAAACAAGATTACTTTTCCTTAAAATTGCGGCCAAATAGATTTACATGTTAGAAAGGATCAATCCCAAAAATACTGACGCTTGGAAGGCTTTAGAAGACCACTATCACGAAATGGTCGATATTGAAATGAAAGCCCTTTTCGAAGCAGAAGCGGATAGGTTTGAGCGATATTCAACAATGTTCGGAAACTTGCTTTTGGATTACTCTAAAAATATCATCTCGGACGAGACGATGGAACTGCTAAGAAACCTTGCAGAAGATACAAGTCTTGACAAAGGAATCGAATCGATGTTCTCGGGAGAAAAGATTAATGAGACTGAAGACCGGGCAGTCCTTCATGTGGCATTAAGGAACCTAAGTGGTGAGTCTGTCTTCGTCGATGGTAGGGACGTAATGCCTGATGTGAGGGAGGTCATGGGAAAGATGAAGCGTTTTGTGGAGAAACTGCACTATGGAACTTGGACAGGTTATAGTGGTAAGAAGATCAGACATATTGTGAATATTGGTATTGGTGGTTCAGACCTAGGTCCTGTAATGGTCTCTGAGGCTTTACGACCTTATTGGGTGGATGATGTGGACTTACACTTTGTTTCTAATATAGATGGCACACATATATCTGAAACACTCAAGAAAATTGATCCTGATACCACGCTTTTTATTATTGCTTCTAAGTCATTCACTACCCAAGAAACGATGACGAATGCAAGGAGCGCAAGAGACTGGTTTCTTGCCAATGGCGGAACGCAAGAATCAGTGGCAAAGCACTTCGTAGCATTATCAACCAACGAGAAAGACGTGAAGGAATTCGGAATTGATCCTGAAAACATGTTCGAGTTTTGGGATTGGGTTGGTGGAAGATTCTCCCTTTCTTCTGCGATCGGCCTTCCAATCGCGTGCGCAATAGGATACGAGGCATTTAGGAAGATGCAGGAGGGAATGCACAAAATGGATGAACACTTCCGGACCGCCCCTTTGGCGGAAAATATTCCCGTTACCCTTGCCTTGATTGGAATCTGGTATACGAATTTCATGGGCGCAGAAACGGAGGCTATCCTACCCTACGACCAGTACATGCATCGATTCGCAGCGTATTTCCAACAAGGAAATATGGAAAGTAATGGAAAATCTGTAGATAGATCTGGAAACTCAGTAAGTTATGAAACAGGCCCGGTTATCTGGGGGGAACCAGGAACAAATGGTCAACATGCCTTTTACCAGCTGATTCACCAAGGAAGCAGACTTGTTCCATGTGATTTCATCGCTCCTGCTATTAGCCATAATCCACTTGGTGAGCATCATGAAATTCTGATGTCTAATTTCTTTGCGCAGACTGAGGCCTTAATGAAGGGAATGACTGAGGAGGAGGTGCGATCTGACTTAGAAGCATCTGGCAAGTCACAGGAGGAAATAGATCGATTGATCCCTTTCAAGGTTTTTGATGGAAATAGACCGAGCAACTCTATTCTGATTAGGCAGCTAACACCTGAAACCTTAGGAATGCTTATTGCCATGTATGAACATAAGATTTTCGTACAGGGCTATATCTGGAATATTTTCTCCTTCGATCAGTGGGGAGTGCAGCTAGGTAAGTTGCTTGCGAATAAGATACTACCTGAACTTAAAAATGACACCGAAGTGAGTTCTCATGATGCAAGTACAAACGGACTTGTAAATGCCTACAAAAAAATGAGGAACTAATAGATGTCAAGCTCTATTCTGGACACGGGGTTTCACTTACAATGATCTGCGAATTGGCAGGGATGCTAGTAAGCTGCATGATCTTAATTGTAGGTGAATTCAAATAAATGGTGGCATTTTCTGCTATACTTGTCCCTGAATTTAGAACAATCTCTTGCCTTGCGTTATATGTTCCAGATTGTAGGGTCTCACTCATATCCATTATCATTGGATCGTAACAAGGATCCACATCATCGCAAATATCGTCATCGTCGGCGTCAGTACAGCCAGTAAAATTTGAATAGCAGAAGTTGGTGGTTTCAGAGCTACCAAACTCCCCACCTGAAGCTAGAATGTTGCCATCCGCATCTGTGACAGAGTAGGACCCTTGACCATAACCACAGCAGATTCCATCACTATAGGGACTATCGCGGATAATAAAGTCATAGCAACCATCCTCTAGACAGACTTGTTGTGTTACGGTTGAAGAAGCGACTGTATATCCTGAACCGCTTGCTATGATTGCATTCGCTTCATTTCTAAGCTCCCAACTTGTCTCGCCAGGATAGAGATCTAGTACAATTGTGATGGTTGTGAATGTACAATTGGTACAAGGGTTTGGGTCACATATATCTGAATCATTAGGATCCAAGGAGTCACACACACCATCTCCATCACTATCTGGGGCAGGAGTTCCTGTACATTCGCAGAAGGCATTATATACATCATTATCTGTACATGGATCGCCATCATCACAGGCATTTCCTTCAGTTGTACAATCTTCGCAAGGCCCAAGACATGAAGCATTATATACCCGATCTCTAATGAGATCACCTGGCTGCTGTCCGAAGCCCTGATTAAAGTCCATACCAACTTGGTTGAGATGGCAATAGCTCATAATTGTGCCACCATTGCTGGGCACGATTTCATTGTTAGCGCTATAGCAAGCGTTGGGTTGTGTATTGGGATTGTTATCGTTAGCTAGAAATATGTTCCCGCAGTCATCAATTTGTGTGCTGTTGCCGTTCCAAGAACATGCATGGGTATGTGGCGAACCTAAATTGTGTCCGATTTCGTGTGTTAGTACATTGACCGTCCATGAATAGCTAGGGACGTTGTTATAGGAGTTACCTACACCACTATAACCGAAGGCGTAGTTTGGTGAACAGAGGACGCCGACATAGGCTATTCCACCACCACCATTTACTCCTACAAGATGGGCAAGGTCGCCATTAAAATTGGTCCCAAGTAGGGCACTGCGGAATTGGTTGAGATAGGTGCTGGAACTTGGCCCTTGACCATTGGCAGCGATTCCCGTGTAGGGATCTTCTTCGTCCCATACCTTGACTTCATTCAGTGTAAAGTTTACCTCTTCGTTCGCGTAAAGAATTGCCACTTGGCTAAAGGCTCCTGCTACGTAGTTGTAGGTCTCAGTGATACTGTTGTTTTTTCTAGTGAAGAGATCGTGGTCAACCTCAACATACATTTTTACGCAGTTTTGTGGTTCTGGTGCCTGTCTGTGCGTCTCATCTTGCAAGCGCTGGTGGAAACTTTCTTGCAGACCATCAGTGCCACAAGATAATGCCGGAACATTCTCTATGTCTTCTTCTTGGTATAGAATGTAAGTCGCCTCATCCTTTAGCTTGGTTAATGTATAGGTTTCATCACCTAAGTCAATTGCACCGGAAACCTCGTTTAAAAAGACATTAATCACAATTGCTGATTCTGGATATCCTTCGGCATAGCCCCAGTAAAAGTTACCACTTAAATTAGGGTCTTGCATCTTGCCACGACTATTAGTTAAGATAAAGTCGCTTGAGAGCAAATCCACTTTCTTTAATTTGAGATGCAGGTCCTTGCTCTTCGATATCGGAAGGGACATCTTTAGATAGTCGTTTTTGGAAGAAAATATCTGCTTATTGAATTCAAGAGAATGATCTAGATATTGCACCTCACCTTGAATTCCCTCGCAGGTATTGTTCTTTTTCTGTTTCGAAGCCGAGAATGGCTTAAGCTCTTTTAGCTTTTTGAATTCGCTCGAAGATTCAGATCGAAACTTGTCGACGAAATTTTGTGCTGAGCCATGATTTATACCAATAAGAAGACACAGTGTAAGAAGTGTGAAAATGCGTTTCACACAGTTTTTTTTCCAAGAAGAACTCATCGTTATTATTTAACATTCGAGGTAAGCTCCATAAAGGAATCTCACCAAGTACCCAATATAGGATGCTTAGAATGCTCACTTCACCTATCGGAATAAGTTAGGATAGTGTTAATTTGTCGGCTAGCAAAGAACACATCTAAAAAAGTACTAATCTATTCGAATTGACCCACCAAGAAATCGATTTCAGACTTTGTAACGATCAGCGTGTAGATGGCATTTACCTTGGCAAATGCAGCAGCCAAATATTGGTTCTGCACATTTCGAAAGTCAATTGAACTCAATTGCCCGCCTTTAAACCGTTCTTCCGTTATTTCAAGGTTTCTTTCGGCAACAGTAATTTGAGTGTCAGTGAGATCTAGAACCCGTCTTTGATTATTGTAGTTAGAAACAAGAATTGACAGCTGATTACCAATCGTAGCAACCGCCTCTTCAATTGAAAGTTGATCTATATCTTCTTGGATTTTTGCATTTGCAATATTGTCCTTCCGCACTCCACCATCATATATCCTCCAGCTAGCCGAGGCCCCAATGTTGCCTGTGAATCGATTGCTAAAAAATAGGTCAAAGGGTTCTCCAGTCATAGGATTGTCTGCAAATATGGTGAAGGCATTTTCGGCAGCTCCTATCGAGCCGCTTACACTAACAGTAGGCATCATTGAAGTTCTTTCCAATTTTGAATTCAACTCATTAAGACTTGCAATTAATGCAAGACTTTTTAGTGTGTAGTTCTCTTCTTGAAGAACTTCTCTTAAATTTTCTTCATTGATATCCTCCTGCTGCAACTGAAGTCTTTCGGGAAAGACATAGTTTGCGTAGCCTATAATATTCAAGGTGTTATAGAGGTTTCGCTTTGAAATATCGACTTGCTGAAGTTGATTCACAAGATTCACGGAATCTGCTAGAACTGCATTTTCGAATTGGATCAGATTAAAGCTATTAGAGGCACCGAAGGACTTCTTGGTTTCCTCATAGTCTAGCCGAACCTTTGACAAATCAAGACTAGCTTGCAGGACGATCAGTCTCTCTTGCTGGAATAAGATATCATAGTAGTTTTGATATATAGCCCTCATTAAGGTATGGATTCCGCTAGCCTTGTTCAGTTCTTGTTGATTGACTGAGAGATCCAGTTGGTCCTTAAGGATCTGAACGCGTCCTCCTGCAAAAACAACCCAATTGACTCCTAGATTGGCATTTAATGATCCATTGTAGAATTCACCTTGAATGAAACTGGCAGGGTTGTTATCTTGGATCAAATTGTTGGTGAAATTGGCAGTTAGATCCACGGTCGGCAATTTGCCAGCTCGAGCCCATGAATTGTTATTTTCTGCAATTAGGATAGCTTTCTCGTCCACCTTAATCTGAAAGTTGTTTTCTAGGCCAATGGATATAGCCTTATTTAGAGACATTCCTTCCTGCCCATTTACCTGAAAGAAACAGAAGACAATAAGTAGAATTGTTAGTTTTTTCATCGTACAAAGTTTAGGCAAAGACTGAACTAAATTTAAATAATCCAAAGACAATCATTCCAAAGGCAAATATAGCCACGAGCCCAGCGAATAGGTATACTACAAAGCTATACTTCCTCTCAGGATAAGCGGGTTCAACCATTTCACGACTTGGTTTTTCACCCTCATAAAGATGAAAAGCAGTTCTCTTAATCCGATTTACGATCATAAGCAATGCGGGAATGAGGACTAGCAGTACGAAGGTGCCAAACAGTAGCCCGTAAGCAACTGAAATGGCCATGGGGATTAGAAATTGTGCTTGAAAACTTTTTTCGAGAATAAGCGGAGCCAAGCCTGCTATAGTGGTAATAGAGGTAAGGAGGATGGGTCTAAATCGTGACTTTCCAGTTTCTATCACCGCCGCTTGCTGAGCCATTCCTGACTTAATTTTTTCATTGTAGGTTGTGATGAATACCAAGGCGTCATTGACAAAAATCCCAATTAGAGCGATTACACCTAGGATGGAAAATAGGGAAATCGGCAGTCCATGAATATAGTGGCCTGCTCCCACGCCGATGAAGCCGAATGGCAATAATGCAAACACTATAAGGGCTTGGCTCACAGATTTGAAGGTGAGGATGATTACGAATAACATCATCAAGAAGATAATAGGCATCACCAAAGACATGGAATCTCTAGTCTTGGCTTGTTCTCTTTCTTGACCTTCGAAGGAAGCAACAACACCAGGGAAAGCTTTCAGTGTTTCTGGAAGGATTACGTTCCTAACGTCAGATGTTACGTCACTTATGCTCACTTGGTCATTTGCAACGTCTGCTTCTATTCTCACTTCGCGTTGCCCATCGATTCTATTGATGTTTATCACCCCTCTCTCGGTACTAAAAATCGCGAGTTCATTCAGGGGTATAGATTGCCCATTAGCCGATCTAATCCTCATTTCAGCAAGGTCAGAAATATCTGATCGGTCCTCCTCGCCATACCTTACCCAGATTCTTACTTCATCTACTCCTCGTTGAATTCTTTGGGCCTCTGCACCGAAGAAACCTTGACGAACTTGGCCTATGATGTCATTAAGAGTGAAGCCCAAACTATAAGCCTTGGATGTGAGTTCTAATTCTATTTCCTTTAGACCTTCTTGATTATTGTCAACAATATCTTTTAGGTCGGCAATCTTCTCTAGATTTTCTTTCACAGCATCTACTGCCGCAGAAAGGATTTCTCCGTCGTCACCCAAGAGAGAAAGAGAAAGTGGCTTGCCAAATGGAGACCCGCTTCCGAAGGTAAAGGTTTCGGCCATGGGAAGAGGACCTACTTTCTCTCTTACTCGCCCAATTATTTTTCTTGCGGTCACATCACCCCTTGTTTCACCTTCTAAGAGACTGACATTAAGACTTCCTTGGAAGGTGGATGGGCCTATTGATTTTTGAATATTTTCTATTGGGTTAATGGAATCACCAAAGAACTCTGAGCTAAGTTCCGCATTAACTTCAATCACAGCCTTTTCGATTCTATTAACGATGTCAAGCGTTATATCCTCTCTAGTTCCTGAGGCAAGTTCAACTTGGACTTGAAAGTTTTCCCTAGGAATTACAGGAAAAAAGGTAGACTTAATCAGGCCTCCCATTAGCCCTCCGGCGACGATAAACAATCCTGCGAAGCAAATCGCTAGGGTCGGCCAATTAAACCTGACAGCCCAATTTAGAAGGGGCCCATAAAGCCGGTCTCTAAGAAAGACCATCATTTTATCAAGTCCTCTTTGAATCACATTTGGCTTTCTATCTCTTGCCAGGGCCTTCGAGTGGGCTATGTGGGCTGGTAGTATTAAGGCTCCTTCCACTAGTGAAAAGACCAGAGAGAAGATCACGACAATGGCCATTTCCCGAAAGAAGTCGCCCAGTCGCCCATCTATAAAAAAGAAGGCTGAAAAAGCGATGACCGTAGTAATGATTGCTGAAAATACGGCCGGAAGAACAGCCATGGTTCCATTTAATGCAGCCTTGAAGGCTGGTTCACCATCTTCATAGTGTTGATAGATGTTCTCTGCAATCACAATTCCATCATCAACTAAGATACCAATCACAATGATCATCCCGAAAAGGGATATTACATTGATGGTAACACCTATCATACTCGCAAAAAGGAACATACCAGCGAAGGATATTGGGATTGCTAAAGCTACCCAGAAGGCGAGCCTGTAGTGCAAAAACATGGCTAGTAAGATGAGTACTATGATGAAGCCTGTAATACCGTTGCTTGTCAATAAATCTATCCTTTGTCTTAGTGTAATAGAGGCGTCTCGTAGCACTGTAGCAGTGACTTCAGGGAATTTCTTTTCAAATGTTATGAGGTATTCTTTCACCTTGTCATTGACAGTAAGCATGTCCTCCTCCAGCGTGTTCTGAACAACTACCACGACTGCAGGGTTACCGTCAACAAAGGTTTTTTGTGGTCTATCGGTAAATCGGTCCTGAATATCTGCAACTTGATATAGTCTAATTACTCCACCATCTGGGTTGGATTTTAGAATGATATCCTGTAGTGCCGCCGCACTATATTGCTTATTGTCGGCTCTAATAAGTAGTTCTTCTGTTTCGGTTTTAATAGTGCCGCCTGTTACCTCTAGATTACTTTGTCTAATTCTGGCTGCTGCTTCTGCAAAGGTGATGTTATTAGCTCTTAAGGCCTCTTCGCGAAAGGTAATTTCGATCTCTTCATCTGGAAATCCTGAAAGACTTACCTTAGAAACACCATCTAAGTTTCTAATATCCTCTTCAGCTTGTCGGGCGATGGTTTTAAGGGTTTTCAGAGGGACGTCTCCTGAGATAGCAAAATTCAGCGCAAAACCAAGATTCTCTTGCTTAAAGATGACCAAGGGCTCCATATCCACAGGGAAGGAGCTAATCCTATCCGCAGCATTTTTGACATCTTGTAGAATAATGTCGGTATCGAAACCCTTCAGAACTTCTACATTAATGCTAGCAGAGTTTTCAGAAGAGATGGAGGAGACCCTTTCTACACCTGTTAGACCTTTTAGGTTTTCCTCAATTTTTGAAACTATTCCTTCTTCTACCTCATCGGGAGAAGACCCAGGATATATAGCTTGTATACTTATTAGCCTACTTTCTACTTCAGGAAAGAAGGTTGTTTTCATTTGAAATAGTCCAAAGATCCCAACTACAAATAGTAGGATCATTAGAATATTTCCAGCAATTTCGTTATGTATGAAATACCTTACTACTGCCTTCATATCTTTACTTTTTGACCTTCATAGAGACCAGCTAAAGAGCCAGAGACTACCGCTTCTTCAGGGGAAAGACCTCGGACCAATACGTAGTCTGAAATCCTCTTGATTGATTCTACTTCCTTTGTCCTCAGGATGGAGTCTTGGACGACATAGATGGTTTCTGGGTTGAGAAAGATCTTTTTTGGAAGTTTGACCACATCTGTGAGTTCGGACCCCTTAAGTTCACCATTTAGGTACATTCCTTCCTTAAGTCCTCTTCCGGAAACAGTAACATAGACGGGTATGTTCTGGGTAGTCGCGTCGATCTGATTGCCGATTCTGCTTACCCGCCCAGTCCATGACTTGCCTAGTTCTTTGGAACTTAAGACCACATTCTGACCGACTTTAATGTATTTGAGCTGGTCCAAGGGGATCGGAGAAGTCAATTCATAGACGCTGGTATTAATCATTGTGGCAAGCATTTGACCTGGACTAATGATTGAGCCAGGAAATACATTAGACTGGGTAATGATCCCTGAAAATGGAGCGTAAATTCTATATTCTTTGAGCCTAGATTCAAGACTCTTGATGTTATAGTACTGGTTGAGTATGTTTCGTCCAGCAATGAAATATTTTTCTTGCTTAGAACTTGCTTCCGGCAGGGCCTTAATGGGTTCGTTAACATCAAATGTGCTTAAATAAGTCTCCCAATGGGTAAATGCGCTGGGATAATCAAACTTAAGATCCGGCATCATTTGGGCTATACTCGTAAAGAGTGCACTTTTCTGAGCTTGCAAATTGAAGATAGCTTCATCGTCATCGATGGAATATAGGAGGTCTCCCTTCTTGAAGTATCGACCCTCCCTGACATTGGCTGAGTTTTCTTCCATCACACCTGTGACTTTGGAACTAATATTCACTCTACCGTAGGCTTCTAACCGCCCATCCACTTCTATCGAATTAGGAATGTTTTCGGAAGAATAGTAGCTAACCTCTACCTTTCGCAGCTCTTTCTTGAGCTCATTTTTCCCGACGGTGGATTCTTTCTGGTTAGATAACTTCTGGAAGACAAATAGGCCGCCTAACAACAGCAAGAGCGTAATTAGGCTTGATATAATATTTTTTCTTAGACCTTTGTTCATAGTTGGTTCTCAGTTTTTACTTTTTCTTTCAGGTTTAGGTAAATGGTTTTTAGGACTTTTTTGGCAATTCGTATCTCCTCGGCACTATGCACAGCTTCAATCTCCTCTCTGTATACCTTGGACTTATCCTTTACCAGGTCTCTGATTTTATGCCCTTTGTCAGTGAGATATATAAGTTTCTTGCGCTTATCGAGGGAATCGTCTTTTTTTTCTATTAGACCATCCTTCTCCAATGCTTCAAGCATCTTGGTGACACTACTTTTGTTCTTAATCATTGAAAGACCAAGCTCTTTCTGAGCTACACCATCCTTGGACCACAAGTCAGCTAGAATGCCAATGCAAGAAGAAGGAAAATTGTAGCCTTCTTCATTGAGTTTTGGGTACATCAGAAGGTCCATAAGTCTAGAAACCCTATGTGTCAGAAAGCCGAAATGTTGATAAGGGTCGAAGGTGGACATGGAGTTTGCTTCATCAGTAAAGTCAATAGACAGTTAAAAATGTGGAATAGTTTACTATTAAACTAGTTTTTTGATAAAAACTTTGATCCCTTATGCTTAAAAGTTTATTAAAAGGAAATGCTAAGTGAGAATTGGAAGATTGATGGTGATCGATGTTCCCTTTTGATTTCCTGTTTCAATGTCTATTTCTCCCTTGCTTTGCTCTACCCTAGATAGAACAGACTTAAGACCGAGTCCTTCATTTTTTAGAACCTTGTCAAGATCAAAACCCACACCATTGTCTTCAATTACAATCTGAATTTCGTCTTCAAACTTTGAAACCTGCAAGAAAATATGGCTGGCATCAGCATATTTTAAAATGTTAGTAATGAGCTCTTGCGTGATTCTATAGATGGATAGTTCTAATTTTTCATCGAAGCGATCATCTGCAAAACCGATCAGCTCGAATTCAGTATCTATCTCGTGAACAGATCTTAACTCTTGTGCCAGTTGTTGGAGCGCTAGCTGGATGCCTCCAGCTCTTAGGTCAGAAGGCATCAGGTTGTGTGAAATGCGTCGTATTTCGTCATAGGCCTTGTCTATCAATTTATGTGCGGAATCGTAGATATCAAGTTTAGAAACTTGTACTATTTCAGCTTGAATTTTGCTAAAGTGAGCTTTTACAGTGGTCAGTAGGCCACCTAGACCATCATGGAGATCCTTCGCAATCCTTATTCTTTCGGATTCTTGACCTTCAAGAAGAGAAGAAAGCGAAAGCAGCTTCTTTTCTTGTTCCAATTTTACGATTTGCTGATCTTGGATAGCCATCTTTTGCAGGTTGATTTCCTTATTTCTTTTGATTCGGCCTAGGAGCCCCCAAATAAATAGACCACCACTTGTTAGAAGGATGGCTAGACCAGCCATTAGGAGGTTTCTTTGATAGGTATTACGGTTCAAATCGATTTCCTTCTCCTGCAGGGCTTGATCTTTTAAGGCAGTTTGGTACTTTTTATCTAGTTCTAATAACACGGTTACATTTTGCAGACTGTCCATTTGTTTTTCCACGAAAGTTAGACCATCTTGAATTTCAAGAGCCCTTTTGAAGTCACCCAGAATTCTAAGCACACTCTTATGTTTATCTAACAGATTCGCTTTGTGAATGAGTTTTATCTGTGCATCCTCTTCTACTGCCCAGTTTTCAATTAGAGAGCCAACCTTTTTGTATTCTCTATTATCAAAGTGATGTGTGGCCAAGGCTACCTTAGTGTTTCCTATTTCTGATTGGTATCCTATTCTTTGGAAGGCAGCTAGGCTGTTTTCTAGGAACGTTGTTTTCTCTTCATGTGCTAGGTTTTCATAAAAGAGCGTATTGGAATGAAAGTTCTCAGATGGACTATCGAATTTTTCTTGGAGTTTTTTAAGTTCAATAAATGAGGCGGCATAGAGGTCATAGTCTTTCAGCTGCCCATAGATCATCACCGCTGTTCCATATGCAATGAATTGTTCTATAGTATTCAGTGCATCTTTGTTTTGTAAGATGAAGGAGATCTCTTCACGAGCTTCGCTATATAGACCGAGGTCCATCTGAATGTCGACTAACAAAGATTTTGACCTTACTACCTGCTGATTATTTTCGGCATTCTCAAGTGCCTTGTAGATGAAGTAGCTCGCAGAATCAAGCATATTGCCTGACTTAAAGTGGATGGAAAGTTTATCATAAACGCTACTTAATGAAGGCGGGTGATGCATCTTAGCATATTCAAGAGCTTCATAGAAGATGGGTGTGGCTTCATCTCGCTTACCCCTGAGAACAAGGCCTCTGGCCTTATAGGTCAAGGCGTCAACAAAGGCAGCTGGCATGTCTCTTTCTTGAAAGGTTTGTGTCCCTTTTTTAATATAGTAGCGAAATTTCTCATCATCTTCTTCGTACAGGAATTCACCCCAGACTATCTTGTATGCTTTATGAAGGACCCTTGGATCATCTTCGTTTTGCTCAATCAGTTTGATTGCTTGATCTACTTCCATTGGGCGCTCTTGGGCGCTAAGCGTGGTAGTAGAGAGCCCTGTTAGAAGGATTATTCCTGCAATTGATATGAAATTATACAAGGTCATTTATACATCAAAATAAGCTATTTCAGTGTAAAGAGTCCTCGGAAAAGCTCGCAGCTCTTGATTGAAGAGCGTCAAGTTGCCCTTGGAACCTCAACAAGTAGCAAGTTCTTAAGAAATGTGCAAGCCTCCATCTATGAAAACATATATTTTTTAGAATTAAAATGGACCCACAAGTACCATATGCTTGTAGGTCCATAGGACACTATGAATTATCTTTTATAACTAATTTGCGTGCCAAGCTATGGTCTTATTTTACTCCCAACGCAGCCTCAATCTGTGTAATTCGATCTTCCAGGTTCTGAATAGAGGTGGAGGTTTTTTGCATTATCGCTGCCATTTCATTGGTTTTTAGCCCAACAGCCATATTAACCAAGTTGACTAACTTGTCTCCAGATTCCCAAGCGCGGCCTACCACACTTGCCACTTGTTCTATAGTGATATCTTCTTCTGCCACGGCGAGCCCATATCCATCATTTCTTCCGGAGGCTATGATGTAGTCGCCGGAATTTACCTTGCCTATTACCCAAACTGGTGACTGCCCTATAAAGGCTACTTTTTCGAAGTCCTCACTCCGGTTTTTATCTGGTGCATTTCCTAGAACCACGGGCATAACGGAGATAACCATTATTTGATCTGCAGATTCAGTGTTGAGACTTATTTTGCCCGCTCTAACACCGACGATCTGACCAGCCTTAATTTCCATGCTCGGATCCTCCCTTTCTAACCATTCCGCATAGTCTGCCCCCTTCGAAGCGTAAGTGACACCCCCATCTTTTTGCTGTGCGATATTGGACCAGTATTGTGGGTCATTCATTAACTTGATCCTCCAAGGATCGGCAGATAAGACCTCTGCCCCGTTCCTTAGCCCCCAATTGATAATGGCCCTAATGTCATTGCTTGCAACAGCGGCAATTTGGGAATCAAGTATGGCGTCAAGATTAAAGCTTGGTGGGTTGCCAGGAACCCAAGTTGGGAACTGGCCTTCATCAAATGCAAGACTAGGTCTTACAAATCCAGTATTGCTTATGAATGTGCTGAAGTTAGCAGGATTGCTTGCGCAAATAGGATTCGTGGCACATAATACGTTGTCAATAAAATTATCCCAATTGGCAGTAGTGGATCCTATGGTTCCGCGATTAAAGGTTGCTGAAGGTAGTTCTAAGGTACCAAGGTTGGGGTAGGGAAAACTACCAGGATCAAAAACGGTCGCAAGCATATTGGCTTCGTCAATGTAGTCTGAGAAATTGATCCCTGGAAAGTCGGAAAAGTTAGGACCCTCACCCACTCTAAAGCCTTCGATGCTTCCTGCTATGCCATCGCTGTCAGTAAAAGTGACAAAGTCATTTCCAATTCCATTCTTATCTCTATTAATATTGATCTCCAATCCATCAGCATTTTGGCTCGTACTTGTGTTTTCAATTTTCATTACATGTCCAAAGCTGTTTGCTGCCCTTACATGTAAGGTTGTTTCGGGATCCGCCATACCTATTCCAATCTTACCCGAAGCACCATCAAAGGTCATTAATTTTTGACCACCTTGACTAAAGTAGGACTTAAAGTGCAGTTTGTGATCAAATGTTCCAGCACCTTTCTCATAAACTAAACCCAGTATCCCAAATGAGTTGTCACCAAAGTGTACACCCTTATTTCCGTCTCCAGATCCTAAGTTTGTGAACTGGAGCTTATTGTTATCTATATCAAGCCTTCTTTTGACCTGTGTCCAGGCATCAATTTCTAATTTGTGATTATTGAAGTCTCCATATATAAAAGGTACCGGAGTGTCAACATTATCAATGATTAGCTTGGCACTCTCACTGCTCGATTTTCCAGCATTCGCACCTATGAAGACATTGCTGCTTCCAGTGGAATTTCCACCGGCCCCTGCACCTAAAAAGGTGTTGTTGTCCCCATTGCTATTGTCTTCGCCGGCAAAGTGACCCAAAAATGTATTTCTGTTTCCTCCATTAACGAAGCCTGAGCTCATTCCTACAAAGGTGTTTTCTGCTCCTTCACTTTCGCCACCTGCGATATACCCAATGAAGGTATTATTAGATCCATTTTCACTATTGGCACCAGCAGAATTGCCGACGAAGGTATTTCCTGAAGCATTTAAGCTAATGGTTCCTGTGCCTGCCCCGACGTATACGTTTCGTGATCCATTGATATTATACCTTCCAGCTCTGTTTCCGATCATTACATTTTGATTTGCGGAGCCATCGTCATTTACTCCAGCAAGGTTTCCGATCATTACAGAACCTCCTGGATGATCTAGGTGCAAGTGTTTCCCATCTAGAAACATTCTTTCCTCTCCAGCTATATCAAAACGAATTACATCTTCATCCGCACTTTCTTCCATTTGGATCCTAGTATCAGCATCTGAATCTGAAAAGCTTGATGCCGTGCCAGGATAGGTCCACTGCAAAGAACCACTTCCATCGTAGCTAAGAATCTGACCAGCAGCTCCATTTATTTCGGGAAAGGTATATTCATCATTGATATCTAGTGTGCCGTTAATCCTAAGAAAGTTGTTATCAAATTCACCATAGATTAGCGGTGTAGAGGTGCTGGAATTGGCAATAGCTAACTTATTACTTCCTTGAATGACCTCCCCTGCGGACTTTCCTAAGAGTACATTTCCAGAACCATGTGCAAGTCGTCCGGCATCATGTCCAATAAAAGTGTTGTTGTTTCCATTTAAGGCTACTCTACCGGCATCTCTTCCTACAAACACATTGTTTGTACCATCCGATTGATAACCTGCTGAAGCCCCAATAGCCACATTTTCATTCCCAGCATTATTGGTTGACATGGCACTAGCACCTACAGCAACATTTCCAAAACCATTAGTTTGCCGACCTGCTTCATATCCAATATATACACTCTTATTGTCACTTGCATCATCAAACTGGCCTGCTTCGAAGCCGATAAATACAGATCCCCCAGCATCTGACAAGGCCAAACGATTGTTTTCGAATCTTGCAATTTCAACACCCTCTATTGTGAAGCGAATAATGTCCTCATCCGCACTTTTTTCTACCTCTATTTTTGTGTCTGAATCGCCATCCTGTAACAACTGGAGACAGGCGGAAGCTAATTCTGTACCATCTGAAAATAGAATGGTGTCCATAACTTCCACCGTTCCAGTGATGGTAGCATTACCTTGTATTTCTACATTTTGACCGAAGAGACTTGCCGCTACAAGAACTAGGAAAATAAATAGGTATAATTTTTTCATTTTTGTTTAGTTAGCCCGTGTAATTAATTGGTTTATATAATCTGAATTTCTTCTTCACCAAAATTAGGGGGCTTAGTAATTTGAAACATCTATGAATTCCTTCTTCCATAAAAATCTATGAAATCATATAGGGCCAAAAAGACGGGTCCCCTAGATTTTAGCCCTTTTCGAAATAAGTCCTAACTTGAAAAGTGATTCTATTTTGACTATTTTGGAAGTAAAGAATAGATCTATGATGATATACGGCATACTAACTATCATAGGCACAATCCTACTTGGAATAGCGCTCTACCTTTTGCAAAAGCGATTGAACTTACTGAAAACTGGCGTGATAGCGGAAGGAAGAATTAGGGAGTTCTTGCGTGTATATAACGAAAAAGGAAGAGATAGATATTACCCAATTATAGAATACCAGGATCAGGACCAAGTATACAAAACCATGCGATCTAGGATCGCAATGGGAAAGAAAAGGGGGGACAAGGGGCAATTTGTTCGAGTGGTTTATGACCCAAGGAGTGAGAAAAACAGGTTTCTAGTTTCCTACTTGAATTTGTTTTTGACACCAATCATACTAGCATGTCTTGCCGCACCCTTTCTAGTAATCGGAATAGGGTATTACTTATATCAGTGGTAAGGATGGGCAGTAGAAATATCTATAAGACATTATTTTACCTAGGAGCGCTAGGTGCATTCTTTGCGCTTTCGGACCTCGGCAGAGTGAAATACCTTCTTGCCAAGGGTGTAACTGTTGAGTCGACGGTTGTGGAATTGAAAAAGGTAGAAGGTGATGATGGATATACATACAAACCCGTCTTTAAATATGAAGACCTTAGGCAAGTGGAAAAGAGGTATGAGAGTTCTGTCAGCTCTAATCCACCAGTTTATCAAGTTGGAGATCGAGT
>CAZMYK010000010.1:0-13725 GCA_964570435.1 uncultured Saprospiraceae bacterium
GCAGGAATATGGATGAACACCCAGCGGCCAGAATGGAATGATGCTAATAATGCCTTAGTGGGAAATGGTGTTTCAATGGTTACGCTCTACTATATGAGGCGCTTTCTTCACTTTCTTACTGGGATACTTCAAGACAACGAGACCAAGGAGGTCAAAATTTCAGTCGAATTACACTCCTTTTTTCTCAAAGTCAATGCGGTAATGTTAGAAAACAAAGACCTCCTAAAGGGTCGGTTTTCAGATTCACAAAGGAGGAAGGTGATGGATGCTCTTGGAACAGCAGCTAGCGATTACAGAGCGCTAGTCTATAACCATAAATATAGCGGTAGTAAAAAAGTCCTATTACTGCAAGAAGTAATTGACTTTACAAGCTTGAATCAGGCCTATATGGAACACTCGATCCAAGTCAATCGTCGGGAAGATAAGCTATACCATGCCTACAATTTAGCAAATCTCTATCAGGAAAAAACAAGCATCTCAAATCTTGGACAGATGTTAGAAGGACAAGTTGCAGTTCTTAGTTGTAAATTTCTTAGCAGTCAAGAAGCGCTTGTAGTTTTAGACGCATTGAAATCAAGTTCCCTATTCCGAGAAGACCAATACAGCTACCTACTCTACCCGAATAAGGATCTGCCAACATTCTTAGAGAAGAATCAAGTTTCCCAGGCTTCAGTCATAGAGTCCCCGCTTCTTTCCAAACTTGCGGAAAATGTGGATCGCACGATAATCGAACAAGACACACTCGGAGGCTTCCATTTCAATGGAAACTTCAAGAATGCAGAAGACCTGAACAAGGCCTTGGACCAACTATCCCCTGATGAATATGGGGACCTCGTCACTGCAGGTAGGAAAGAAGCCCTAGAATTGTTCGAAACACAATTTGATCACAAGTCGTTCACCGGAAGGTCTGGTACTTTTTATGGCTACGAAGGGCTTGGTTCGATCTACTGGCATATGGTTTCCAAGTTGCTTCTTGCTATAGAAGAAAGTTGCCAAAAAGCCATAAATGATGACGAAAGTCCAGAAGTGGTAGGAAGGCTCCTAGAGCATTTCTATGAAGTCAACGAAGGAATAGGAGTCCACAAATCACCAAGTCTGCATGGCGCATTTCCCACCGATCCTTATTCCCATACACCAGCTGGTAAGGGCGCACAACAACCTGGCATGACGGGTCAAGTAAAGGAAGACATAATCACAAGATTCGGGGAACTAGGTGTGACGGTCAAGGAAGGTCAGGTAGCATTTAATCCTCGACTCCTAAGAAAGAGTGAGTTTCTTGATGATGCCATTAACTTCGAATATTTCTCACTCAAGGGCATCCATGATAGCATAACGGCGCCTAAGAATTCACTAGCCTTCACCTACTGCCAAGTCCCCATCACATATACAATAGGTGTGAAGCAAGCGCTAAAGATCACATTTGACAATGGTACTGAACACCTAAGTGAGGGACTCCTGCTAGGCAGAGAAAATAGTACAATACTATTCGAAAGGACCGGCTCAATTCGCTCCATCCATGTCCAAGTATTAGAAAACCAACTCCGATAGTGCGATGAAAATAGGCTTACTAGTATTGATAATAATTACCATTTTGATCCTTGCCTTTGCTTGCGAACAGAAGCCCAATAAAATAAACAAGTCTATGACTATGACTGCAGCTGACATCCTTGGTAATCCTGAATACAAAGCAATTTCATACGGTGGCTACCGACATAATTCCAGGGACATCCAACCCTCAGTTGAAGAACTAATAGAAGACATGAAAATTCTTTCAGCCATGGGGATAAAGGTGCTCCGAACCTATAACGTCCACTTTCCCCATGCAGAGAATGTGCTTAAAGCGATTACAGCATTAAAGAAGGAAGACCAGTCCTATGAAATGTACGTAATGTTAGGTGCTTGGATTAATTGTGAAAACGCATTTACGGGCTCTCCTAATCATGAAGCAGAAGATGAAGTAGGGAACACTGCAGAAATTGATAAAGCTGTTGACCTGGCAAAGCAATATCCAGACATTGTAAAAGTCATTGCTGTCGGGAATGAAGCCATGGTACAATGGGCTGCTAGTTACTACGTCAGACCGCGGGTTATTCTAAAATGGGTCAGGCACCTCCAGAATTTGAAGCAGGAAGGAAACCTGCCTAAATCTCTTTGGATCACAAGTTCCGACAACTTTGCTTCTTGGGGCGGAGGTGGCGTAGAATACCATGTTGATGACCTAGAGCAGCTAATTCGGGCTGTTGACTTTCTTTCGATCCATACCTATCCGATGCACGACACCCACTACAATCCAGAATTTTGGGGTATTGTGGAAGCCTCAAATGGCCTAACTAAGGAAGAACAAATAAGTGCAGCGATGCGATCTGCAAGAGACTATGCCATCAATCAGTATAAGAGTGTGGCTGACTATGTCGATAGCTTAAAAATTAGCAAACCGATCCACATTGGCGAGACTGGTTGGGCCAGCTCTTCGGATGGCTTGTACGGAAATGAAGGCTCTAAGGCCACAGATGAATTCAAGGAAGGTCTCTACTATAAATTGATGAGGGAATGGACAAGCAACGAAGAAATCGCATGCTTCTACTTTGAAGCCTTTGATGAATCTTGGAAAGATGCAGGTAATCCGGCGGGATCTGAGAACTACTTTGGTTTATTCACAATTGAAGGGAGGGCAAAGTACGCACTCTGGGATCTAGTGGATTCGGGCGCATTTCTAGGTCTTTCAAGAGGAGGTGGCGAGATCTTAAAGACTCATGGAGGGGACCTCCAAAAATTACTGCAAGGTGTCTTGCTACCTGATCCACTAACAATCGAATCCTACTAAGATGAAACAAAACATAATCTCTTCACTAATTATCTTTTCTATGTTGGCTTGCAGCGACAATGCAGATCTACCAATGGAAGTCTATGAAAGCTCTGCGGGAGGTCATAAGATGGACCTCCGTAGTTCATTTTCAGAAAGTGAAGCTTCACTTAGTATTGAAATCTTGACGGATCAAAAATTTCAGACCATTACTGGTATTGGTGGATCATTTACAGAAGCATCAGCCTACCTACTCAATCAACTCAGTGAGGAAAAGAGAAGTGAAATTCTTGAAGCCTATTTTGGTGATAGTGGGGCAAAATATTCACTAACAAGAACCCACATGAATTCATGTGATTTTTCACTTAGTCAATATTCATATGCTCCTGTGGAAGGAGATCGCAGTCTTAACAATTTTACTATTGAAGAGGATCGAGATGACCTGATACCAATGATCAAGGATGCAATGGCAGTTTCAAAGGACGGTTTCAAAGTCATATCCTCCCCATGGACAGCGCCACCTTGGATGAAGGATAATAATGATTGGAGGGGTGGCAAGTTACTACCAGAATACTTCGACACATGGGCCTTATTTTTCTCAAAGTATGTGGACGCCTACAAATCAGAAGGGATTGACATATGGGCCTTCACTGTCGAAAATGAACCTCTTGGAAATGACAGCAATTGGGAAAGCATGCACTTCACAGCTGAAGAAATGACAGCCTTTGTGAGGGACCACCTAGGTCCACAGTTGGAAAAAGATGCAATGGACGAAATTAAGATTCTTGGCTATGATCAGAATCGAGAGCACTTGAAAGATTGGGTAGATGTCATGTACTTCGATGAGTCTTCTTCGAAGTACTTCGGAGGAACGGCAATACATTGGTATGCAAGTACCTATGAGGTCTTCCCTGATGCCCTCCAATATGCCCACCAGAAGTCCCCGGACAAGCATTTGATTCAAACTGAGGCATGCGTAGATGCTCAAGTCCCAGTCTGGCAAGATGACGCTTGGTATTGGTCAAAAGAGGCGACAGATTGGGGCTGGGATTGGGCTCCCGAGGAAGATAAAAAGTTTCATCCCAAGTACGTACCGGTCTATCGCTATGCAAGGGACATCATAGGCTGCCTCAACAATTATGTTGATGGATGGGTAGATTGGAACATGGTTCTCGACAAACAAGGAGGTCCAAATTGGTTTAAAAATTGGTGCAATGCCCCCGTAATCGTTGATCCTGAAAGCGATGAAGTCTACTATACCCCATTATTCTACGTCATGAAGCATTTTAGCCGATTTATTAGACCAGGAGCAATAAGACTTGGACTAAATATTTCGGATCAAAGCCTGCTAGCCACGGCAGTCGAAAATCCGGATGGCAAGATTGCAATAGTCGTGCTCAACATGGACAAGCAAGAGAAAACGATCACGATAAGCATAGCTGGCTCTCAGGCGAAGATTAGTATTTCTGGTGAAGCCATCCAGACCATTGTAATTCCAAAACTAAATCAAAACTAAAACCAAATTACTATGACCACAACGACGAATAAAGTACCCTTATCACAGAAGGTTGCCTTTGGGATAGGAATGCTGGCAAATCAAATGTTTCCTGCCATTTTAGGAATTTTCATGGTTGTTCTTGTACAGGACTTAGGTTTTCCTGGTTGGATGTGGGCTCTTATATATTTTTTCCCTCGAATATTTGATTCGATCACAGATCCGATTATGGGTTTCATTTCTGATAATACTAAGTCTAAGTATGGTAGACGCAGGCAATATGTCTTGATCGGTGGTATCATTATGGGCATCTCATTTATCATCATGTGGCAATTATTTAAAGAAAATTCCTTGCAATTCAACTTTTGGTACTTCTTCTTTTGGTCAATCATCTTCTACCTCGGACTGACCTTCTTCAGTGTTCCATATGTGGCCATGGGCTATGAAATGAGTGATGACTTTCACGAGCGCACAAATATCATGGCCATAGCCCAGTGGATTGGTCAATGGGCTTGGGTCATAGCGCCTTGGTTTTGGGTAATAATGTATGATCCGCAATGGTTCCCTTCGGCCGAAGTTGCTGTGCGAGAACTGGCAGTATGGATTGCAATCCCTTGCGCTATCTGCGCCATTGTTCCGGCCATTTTCATCAAAGGTGAATCGACGCTTGACAAAGATTATGAACCACTTAATACAAGCAATATTGGCAATAGCTTATATAAGATTTTCATGAGTTTTGTAGAAGCCTTTAAGATTAAAGAGTTTAGAAAATTGTGTGGCGCCACATTCTTGATATACAATGCATTTAACACAGTTGCTGCCCTAACCTTCTTTGTCATTGTTTACAAGTTATTCAATGGTGATGCCGAAGCTAGCGGCGTCTGGGTTTCACTATTTGGATGCTTAGGTGCATTGGGCACAACCTTCTTAGTAATACCCATTGTAACTTGGTTATCAAAGAAATATGGAAAGAAAAGGGCATTCATAATCTCACAAGCCATTTCAATAGTGGGCTACGTAATGTTGTATTTCCTCTTCGTTCCAGGCAAGCCGTGGATGTATATTATCGCGCTTCCCCTATTCTCTTTCGGAATCGGAAGTTTATTTACGATAATGATGTCGATGACCGCCGATGTTATTGACTTAGATGAATTGAAATCAGGCAAGAGACGAGAAGGAATTTTTGGAGCTATCTATTGGTGGATGGTCAAGGTGGGTTTTGCAATCGCCGGAGCTCTTAGTGGTTTGATCATCGCCATTGTAGGTTTTAACCCAGAACTCGCTACCACTGACCAGCAATCAGCGGTTGATGGACTTCATGCCTTTTTCTGCTTTTTTCCGATGGTAGGAACGATTGTAGCCATCTACATCATGCGAGACTATTCGATATCGGAAGATAGAGCTACTGAGATACGGAATGAATTAGATCTCAGAAAGACAAATAAGGAAGTGAAATCAAGCTCTTATAATCAAGCAGGAAGGCTGCTTAGTTTAATAAGTAGTGACTTGGTTCTTAGCCAGGACAGGGACCTCGATTTCACAAATAGATCATCTAAAGATGTCTCCTCATATCTTCATGAACACCTTTCGGCTGGCATCCACGGGATATGTTTTAGTCCGTACAAGGAGGGGCAGAATATTGGAGACCAACTTTCTGAGCAACAGATTATCCAAAGGATGAAGGTGATTTCTAAAAACACGGAGTGGGTCCGGACTTTCTCTTGCACTGATGGAAACGAACATATTCCCAAGCTTGCAAAATCCCAAGACCTCAAGGTGATGGCTGGTGCATGGATCAGTGACGACAAGGTTAAAAATAAAGCGGAAATCGAGGCTCTTCTCGAATTAGCAAGGCAGGGCTTCGTCGATATCATAGCCGTGGGCAATGAAGTCCTCCTAAGAAATGAACTTTCGGAAGAGGAAATTCTAGCGTACATCAAGGATGTCAAGTCAGCTATACCAGGAATTCCCGTTGGCTATGTTGATTCCTACTACCAATTCCATGAACGGCCAAGGCTGGTGGATGCATGTGACATCATTCTTGCCAACTGTTATCCATTCTGGGAAGGGGCAAGCATTGACGAAGCGACCCTCTACCTTCGGCAAATGTATGCTATTACCAAGGCAGCTGCTAAAGGAAAGCCCGTAATAATTTCAGAAACTGGTTGGCCTAATGAAGGCACTACTGTAGAAAAAGCAGTGCCCTCTAAGATGAATGCTATGAAGTACTTTATCAACACACAAGAATGGGCAAAAAGAGAGGGCATAGAAATCTGCTACTTCTCCTCCTTCGATGAATCATGGAAAGTACATCAAGAAGGTGATGTCGGTGCTAGATGGGGGCTTTGGGACAAGGACGAAAACTTAAAATACTAGGAAAGATGTCATTTAGATCAGAGAGAGTAAGTCAATTCACAACGGCAGAATCTGCCGCTGAGGGTGGCGTAGACTTTCAAGAATATAGCAATCAAGATCTTAAAGATTTGTGGCTCGAAACCCTCCAAAATGGAATGCATGGCATCTGCTTCAGTATTTATGAAGATGGCCAGAAACCTGGAGACTTGATCTCTGAAGCACAGGTTGAAAGAAGGATAGAAATACTCAAACCTCATACCTCTTGGATCCGTTCTTTCAGCTGCATCGAAGGCAATGAGCATGTAGCAAGAATTGCACACCAACACAGCTTGAAAACCATGGTAGGAGCTTGGCTGAGCGCTGACCTTGATCTTAATGAAAAAGAAATAAACGGGCTTATCGGACTTGCTAAGGAAGGTGTGGTCAATATAGCCGCGGTCGGTAACGAAGTCCTTTATCGCGGTGACCTAAGTGCTGACCAGCTACTTGAATATATTAATCGAGTAAAAGAGGCCATCCCTGAAGTCGATGTCGCATATGTAGATGCCTACTATGAATTTACCCAGCATTCCAAGATTGTAGAAGCCTGCGATGTCATACTCGCGAATTGCTACCCTTACTGGGAAGGTTGTCCTCAAGAATACTCACTCGAACATATGAAGAGCATGTACCATCAGGCAGTAGATGCTGGCAAAGGGAAGAAGGTGATTATCTCGGAAACCGGCTGGCCAAGTCATGGTGGAGCTATGAAAGGAGCTAAGGCCTCGAAAGAAAATGCCATGAAATACTTCATCAATTCGCAACTTTGGGCTGAGGTTGAAGACATAGAAATGTTCTATTTCTCCTCCTTTGATGAATCATGGAAGGTAGGAGCAGAAGGAGATGTTGGAGCTTATTGGGGTCTCTGGGATAAGGATGAAAAGTTGAAGTTCGCTTAAGTCTATGTGAAAATATCTAAGACTAACTTAGGTATCATAAATTCGCTTTTAGTATACGTAGCACTTTTTCCATTCCACCTTTGAGATCTTTATTACTTACGAGGTAGTTACTGTTCATAAAACTAAAGAGGTATACCTCTCCAGAGTCTCCTATGAGATATCCACTTAGAGAATGGTTATTTCTTAAAGATCCTGTCTTAGCATGAATAAAGGGTTTTTCTGCACCATAATAGTTTCTGATGGTTCCACTTTCACCTCCCGTAGGTAGGAGCCTAAAAAGTCTGTCTTGGTCAATTTTCTTGTGAATTAGCTCTAGCACATGCAGCATATTTGCCGGACTTGTCATATTGTACCTGGACAAGCCAGAGCCGTCCGCCCATTGGAATGCCTGAGGAGCCTCATGAAGAATAGAATCTTTTGCCCATGCAATCACCTTATCTGTACTAAGTTCATCGAATAGTTCTGAACCACAATTCAAAAGTAGTTGCTCAGCCACAAAGTTATCGCTGGGTTGAAGAAGAAGCCTGTAGAGACTGTCAACATGCGTACTTCGTAAGTTCTCTGCGTTGACAAGATTTACCCCTGAATCGATAATCTCGATTTCCCTGCCAATGTGAGCTGCTAACAATTCAACTTGCAATTCCACAGAAGTCCGAAAAGGAACATAGCGGTTGATGTTATACCGACTCTTGACCCTGTCGTAGTGATATCGAAATAGGTTCTCGTGTTCATCTCTCAGAATGGTCGGCCCATCACCCTCCATCCGTGGCATTGTGAGCGTTTCAAAGTGTGTTGGGTAGATGCTGAACTTCGAATCAATGAAAGGTTTTCTAAAGCTGACAACGTTACCATGAAAGGGCAATGAATGCATTTCGGCCTGAAAAGCATAGTTGTAATCATCCCAAGACCAAGCACTACCATACCTACTCCCATTAAAATTCGAAGTAGAAAAATAGATCTGCTTTTCGGACTGCTTAAGCCTTTCAGAAATAAAATCATTGGTCTGTAAAAAAGGATTCAGCAAGGTGGGATCACCTGTTCCCCAAATAATCAAAGAATCCCTTGATTCATAAAGTTTCAAGGCACTTATATGCTCTTCCAAAACGTGCAGGCAGGTAAGGAAGGTCAACAATTTAGTATTAGAAGCAGGAGTGAAATATTGGTCAGATTTTAGGTCAATGATGTCTTGTGTGGTGCCCAATTTCCTAACTAGCAAACCAGTGTGCGAATTTCTAAAAACTGAGTCCTTATAGACAATGCTCTGTATTTCTGACTTCCAATCTGATTTCTGACTTCCTGTTCGTTCTTGGACGAGTGACTTGCTTGGATTGCAACTCAGGATCCAGGAAATCATCGAACAAAAACAAATAAATCTTAGAATCATATGTTCATTCTTTAAAAAAAACTGAAATTAGAGTATAAATACCAAGTAATGAAGTATATATTTATTTTATTCTCAATGGGGTGTATACTTTCTTGCAGTGAGGAAAAGGGAGAACAAAGCTATTGGCAGGTTGCGGATGTTACAAAAAGTGAGGATCGAATTGCCTTGCAATTAGAAGAAAATCCAGAAATAATTAATCTCTATGTCAAGGGAGAAACTGATGGAAATTTCCAAATTATTGCAAATGGCCAAGGTGACAACAAAATTTTTGATTTCCAGGGAGGAATCATAGATACCATAATTTCAGACTACTGGAAATCTGCGACATGCAAAACCATCTATGTTCCTAAGCAGGTCAAGACTGGAAGTATCAGTATCAGCACTCTAATCTACCCAAAGTAGATTTGCTTGTCTTCCTCGCAATAATGAGATCGAAACTTAGCTAAGCCTTGCTACCTGAATAACCTAGTAAAGCTTAGGTGAAGAAGTGTCATACACCAATGAGTTGTGGCAGGAAGAAACTTAGAATAATTGCAATGAAGAAAACCAGCATCCTCATTATAATATTGGTCAGCTTGACGCTTGCGGGTATTTTCTTTTTCAGGCAATCAAGAACAACAATAGATTTCAATTCTCAAGTTAGACCCATACTTAACAAGAACTGCCTAGCTTGTCACGGAGGTGTGAAACAACAAAGCGGACTAAGCTTTTTATTCATCGAGGAGTCCTTTGGGGCGGCTAAATCTGGAAAGACAGCAATTGTTCCGGGAAGTATCCGCAATAGCGAGATGATTAGACGCGTAAAGTCCGATGATCCTGATGTGATAATGCCTCCAGACAGAGATGCCTTGAGTAATGAAGAAATCGAGATCCTTGAGCAATGGATCAAGCAAGGTGCAAAATATGAAGATCACTGGGCATACATTCCTCCAAAAATCAAAGATCCAAGTAAGCGGATCGACCACTTCGTAAAGGACAAACTCGATGAGGAGGAACTTTCTTTCTCAGAAGAAGCGCCTAAATCTACCCTCCTGCGAAGACTGTCTATTGACCTGACGGGACTTCCACCAAGCATAGAAGAAGCTGAGACTTTTCTTAATGACGAAGACCCAAAAGCATATGAAAGCCTTGTAGATAGGCTGCTCGCCTCCGAGCACTTTGGTGAAAGATGGGCTTCCATGTGGATGGACCTTGCAAGGTATGCAGACTCGCAAGGATATCAGAAGGACATCCTCAGAAAGGAAATGTGGCGGTATCGCGATTGGCTTATTGATGCATTCAACAAAGACCTGCCCTTCGACCAATTCACCATCGACCAGCTTGCAGGTGACCTCGTAGAATCGCCCAGTGACAATCAAGTTTTAGCCACTGCCTTTCATCGCAATACCATGACCAATGACGAAGGAGGAACAGATGACGAAGAATACCGAGTTGCAGCGGTAATAGATCGATTAAATACTACATTTGAGGTATGGCAGGGCACCACAATTGCCTGTGTGCAGTGTCATAGTCACCCGTACGACCCCATAAGGCACAAGGAATTCTATGAAGCCTATGCATATTTCAATAACACTTCGGACACAGACCACCAAAGCGATGTCCCCAAAAAAGTACTTTTTTCGCCAGCCCAGGACCGTAAAAGAGATGAAATCTCTGATCAACTTTCCCTTCTTAGTGACACACTATCCGATGAGTATAAAGGACTTGTAGCAGATTACATCTCCATCAAGGCAGGAGCCATTCAAATCATGGAAGAACTGCCTCATGATTCAAGTAGAACGACAAGGGTATTTGATCGGGGAAACTGGCTGGCTCATACTGACACTGTTGAAGCAGATACGCCCGATTTTCTTCCGCCTTCTAGTTTTAGTCAAGATCGTTTGGGCCTTGCTCGTTGGTTGGTGGATGGAAACAATCCTCTTACCGCTAGAGTTATCGCCAACAGATTTTGGGAACAGATCTTTGGAAACGGCTTGGTTTATACTTTGGAGGATTTTGGGACCCAAGGTGGAAAGCCGACGCACCCAGAACTTTTGGACTACCTCGCCCTACAATTCCAAAACGAACACCAATGGAGTGTGAAGTCATTACTCAAAGAAATTGTTCTTTCTAGAACTTATAAGCAGTCTTCTACTATGTCGGAAGCTCTATTTGAAAAGGATAGATACAACCATCTTCTAGCTCGAGGTCCTAGGCACAGGCTAAGTGCTGAGGGAATAAGAGACCAAGCGCTGTCAATTAGTGGCCTGCTCAACCCTAAGGTGTATGGGCCTAGTGTTATGCCCCACCAACCTGAAGGGGTATGGAATGTGATTAGACACATCGATAGGTGGCAGACTTCAGGCAATCAAGATCAATACCGTCGAGGTCTTTACACATTTTGGCGCAGGGTAAGTCCCTATCCCTCGATGATCACTTTTGACACACCCAGCCGGGAAGTTTGTGTTTCAAGACGGATCAGAACCAATACTCCCCTACAGGCATTAGTGACGATGAATGACCCTGTCTTCGTAGAGGCTTCAGAGGCCCTGGCTTCAAGAATGATTAGGGAGGGAGGAAGGAATATAGAAGAGCAAATAAGCTACGGATACAAGTTGGCATTGATGGAGGAGCCAGACGAAATTCGTCTGAAGGAATTACTAAATTTCTATCTTAAGAGTGAGGGAAAAATGGCCTTGGTCGCCAATGTAATCTTAAACTTAGACGAGGTGATTATGAAAAGTTAATAGCGAAAGCTGATGAAGTTGATAGACGAATTAAATATTAGGGCTCAAAATGCCATGAAGCGAAGAACTTTTTTGAAGACTTCGTCATTGGGCGTTGGCGGAATAGCGCTCAATGGCCTCCTTCGTGGCTTGAAGATTAATCCATATATACCAAAGGCAAAGAGGGTCATTTTTCTCCACATGGCCGGAGCTCCATCTCAGCTAGAGCTATTCGACTACAAACCCGTCCTCCAAGGCCTAGATGGTAAGGCTTGCCCTGATTCCCTGCTTAAGGGAAAGCGCTTTGCTTTTATCCAAGGTGTGCCTGACATGCTTGGACCCCAGTTCTCCTTCAAACAGTATGGTCAGACTGGTTCTTGGGTGTCAGAATTACTTCCCAACTTTTCCAATGTCGTGGATGAAGTTTGCTTTTTGAAGGCTATGCATACCGAAGAATTCAACCACGCTCCTGCACAATTATTCATGCATACCGGAGGCCCACGGCTAGGTCGGCCTGCAATGGGTTCGTGGGTTACGTATGGACTTGGAAGCATGAATGAAAATCTACCTGGATTTGTCGTGCTAGTTTCAGGCCAGTCAGCACCCAGTGGTGGCAAGTCACTTTGGGGCAGCGGCTTCCTCCCTTCACACTACCAGGGGGTCGAATTAAGGTCCAAGGGAGATCCCGTACTATATGTCAATAATCCGGATGGTGTTTCTCGAAACCTTAGAAAAGAAGCCATCAATACGATCAATAATATCAATCGACGGGAGTTCGACGAGGTAGGAGATCCAGAAATTCTTGCTAGGATAAAACAGTATGAGCTTGCCTTCAAGATGCAGATGACCGTACCTGAAGCTACGGACATTTCCTCAGAACCAGATTACATACACAAGCTATACGGAACGGAAGTTGGCAAGATCTCATTTGCGAATAATTGCCTTCTTGCCAGAAGACTTGCAGAAAGAGACGTCAGATTCATCCAGCTCTACCATAGAGGATGGGATTCTCACGGTTCCAATGAATTCGAAAGTCTTCATGGTGGTTTTAAGAAAAGAGTGGCCGAAATAGATCAAGCAATGAGTGCCCTTATTATAGATCTCAAACAGCGTGGTTTGTTAGAAGATACCTTGGTGGTTTGGGGAGGTGAATTCGGAAGGACACCTATGCAAGAAAATCGTGGCGGGGTTTCAAATAGCTTCAAAGGAAGGGACCATCATAGAGAAGCCTTCACCATGTGGATGACTGGTGCCGGCATCAAGACTGGTTTGACCTATGGTGAAACGGACGAAATTGGTTATGCTGGAATCAAAGATCGGGTTCATATTCATGACCTGCAGGCGACCATCCTGCACCAATTGGGCATTGACCATGAGAAATTGACCTACCACTTCCAAGGTAGAGACTTTAGACTTACAGACGTTCATGGGAAAATTGTTAAAGATATATTGGCTTAGAAATCAACAAGCAGGTGGGTAAGGTAACATTTACCTAAACCATCACTAGCTCGCAATCAGATCGAAAACAGGTAGTGTGTAAAAATAGATCTACACAGGACTTAGCAGGACAGTTTTCCAATTTTCTTACTTTACTTTCTAGGCAGAAAACTCTCAAGAAATGTTGACAAAATGCACTAAGGTAGTAGCCTTTATAATCTCCATAGGACTTATCGTGCAGTGCAAGTCAACTACTGAGAAAGGTGCAGGGAAGTACAAGTCGGTTTCAAGAATAAGCCAAGAATTTGCCTCTCCTAGTAAGCAATATCGACCTGAAACATGGTTCCATATCAACGGAAATAACATCTCTAAGGAAGGACTTAGCTTCGACCTAGAAGCCATCAAAGATGCTGGACTCCAGGGAATCCACCTCTTCAACAAGCGGGGACAAAAATACCCTGGAGTAGATCAAGTTAAAATACTATCTCAGGAATGGGAGGATATGATTAGGCACGCAGCGGACGAGTGCAAAAGACTAGGGCTAAAATTCACCATGCAAAATTGTCCTGGCTGGTCCATGACTGGCGGACCTTGGGTTCCTGTAGAAG
>CAZMYK010000010.1:13735-17699 GCA_964570435.1 uncultured Saprospiraceae bacterium
CCCAACGTGAACTGGTAGAATCCATCTACTACATGGATGGAGCACGCCAAATAGACCAAAAATTAGAGCTAGATTCCCTCTACCATACTGCCGACTATGACTATCAGGACGTTACTATCCTGGCATTTCCAACCTTAGATGGTGACCTAGATGAAACTTACGTGCCTAGTGCGATTACATCTAATGAGGAGGATATTCCGTGGGAGGCGATTTTCAACCCAAGTATAGACTTAGTGGAAGAAGATAAGAACCCTTCAGCTAAGATGGTAGCCTTTAATAGTAGAGGTTTCGGTAGTAACACTTGGGTTAAACTAGGCTTCGACCAGGAGGTAAAACTTAGGACGATTGTCCTATCACCAATCAGAACCATGGTGGTGGATAAGCAGTACCCAGTGGTTAAAATGAACCTTAGGATCCAAGCTATGGTCGATGGCAAGTTTACAGATGTGAGCAACCTTCAAATTCCAAGTGGTAATTGGACTGACAGGCAATACAACTTGACCCTGAGCATCCCGGAGACCACTTCAGATCAATTCAAGATCACCTTTCAAGGAGAACATAGAATCAAACCACAGCAAATTCATTTAAGCGGCAAAGCACGTATGCACAATCATGAGGCCAAAGCAGCAAAGGTCGTTCGAAGTTTTGAAAAGGGAGTGGTGTCCGAATTTCATGATGGTGTCTACATCAATCCCGAAAACATCATTGACCTGACAGACAACCTTAGTTCTTCGGGAATTCTCTCCTGGGATGCTCCTCCAGGCAAGTGGACATTGGTCCGCTTCGGTCATGTGAATATGCGTCGGACCAACAAGCCTGCCGTTCCAGAGGCCACTGGCTGGGAGGCCAGCAAATTAGACAAGGTGGCTGTCGAAAACCACTTACGTAAGGGAATGATCGGCGATCTGATTACTGATGGTGGTCCGATCGGCGATGGAAAACTGCAAGGCTTATTGATCGATAGTTGGGAAAGCTATGTTCCTACATGGAGCATGGATTCAGACTCCATGTTCTCGGAATTCAAAAGAAGAAGGGGTTACGACTTGAAAAAGTACTTGCCTGCAACAATAGGATACATCATTGAAAATCCTGAGGTGACTAGCAAGTTTCTAAGAGACTTGCGACATACAATGGACGACCTTTTTATCGACAATTTTTTCAAACACTTTGCTACTGTTGCCCATGATATGGGAGCAGAGGTCTACACAGAAGGCGCGGGAGGTGAAGTACTTCCAATAGATCCTATGCGATATTATGGTGTTAGTGATGTTCCGATGACCGAATTCTGGTACCCGAGACCTCCTTCGACCCAAAATGAATATGGAAAACCCATATTTCCGGCAGCTTCTGCTAGTCACCTATACAACAAGCCTATTTTGGCTGCCGAAGCATGCACGCAGATAGGAGTCAAGTGGAATGAGCATCCTTTCACTGTGAAGTACCTAATCGATTACAACTTTACCAAAGGGGTTAACCACTTGGTCTTCCATACATTTTCTCATACTCCTCAAAAGACAGTCTATCCAGGATCAAGTTTTGGTTCTCGAATAGGATTTCCCTTTGTTCGGCAGCAGACATGGTGGAAGCATATGCCAGCTTGGATCGACTACCTATCTCGTAATCAGTTGATTCTGCAAGAAGGTGAATATGTAGCGGACATTCTTTGGTACTTCGGTGACCACCATGAAAGACCACCATACGACCTGGACTACTTTCCAAAGGGGTATCGCTTCGACTACCTAAATACTGAAGTTCTGCATGAGAGGCTGTCGATGGACAATGGAAAAATTCAAGTAGAAGGGGCAGGTCAATACCGCTTGATCTTACTTCGAGATTCCGAGGAAATACTTTTGTCTACCGCCAAAAGGCTGCGTGATCTAGTACTGCAAGGCGCGGTAATCCTAGGAGATAAGCCCTTAGATTCTCCGAGCTTAATGGATGATGCCAAAGATTTAGAAGAACTTAAGTCCATTTCAGATGATATGTGGGGAAACACAAGCAAGGGTGTCAAGAAGGTCGGAAAAGGGAAGGTGTACTGGGGTTACAGTATAGATGAGGTTCTTGAGCAAGAAGAAATTGCTCAGGATGTAATGGTGCCCGATGACCTGGATATCAACTGGATTCACAGGAAGTCCCTTGACGCCGACTACTACTTTGTATCCACAAAAAGTGACCTTCCTCTAGACGCTGCATTAAGTTTTAGAATTCAAGGTGCCTATCCTCAAGTATGGGATGCATTTACTGGTCGAAAGGAGGATGCGCTGGTTTGGAAGGAGGAGGATGGTAGAATTACTGTAGCCATTTCGCTAGATCCAAGTGGCAGTGCTCTGATCGTTTTTCCAAAAGGAACAAGGCAAGCTTTTGCTTCCAAGATAGAACTCGACGGAAGAACAATTATGAGCACAAAGCAAGGGTGGCATCTTACTCATAAGACTGAGGATGTAGCTAGAATCGCCCTAACGAAGGGTAAGTTTCAAGCTTCTAAGGCTGGAAACTACCTTATACATGAAGAGGGAGGTGTGAGATCGATTACAACTAGTATTGCTGAAATTCCAATTCAAGACAGCTGGAAAGCAAGCTTTGAAGATGGCTGGGATACTCCAGAATCAATCACAATACCTCACCTTAAATCCCTAAGTGAATTGGAAAATGAAGCGATTAGACATTATTCAGGAACTGTAACTTATCATAGAAGTGTAAATATTGCCAATGCAGGACGCCAAGTTATCATTGATCTAGGGAGGGTGGCGAACATCGCTGAAGTCTGGTGCAATGATTTGAAGGTAACCACTAAATGGGCTCCACCATTTACCTTTGACCTAACTGAAATGATTAAACAAGGAGCCAACAAGCTCGAAATTCGGGTAACAAATACTTGGAGGAATCAACTGATCTTCGATAATGCTAGACCAGACGGAGAAAAGAAAACATGGACCTCTAATCCACCCACCAAGGAGGAAAGTGACTTAGATGAATCTGGACTAATAGGCCCAGTAGCTTTGAAAATAGTAGATGCGAATTCCTAAAATCTCAGATCTTACCTTCTTATGCTACCAAAAGCAATCCCTTCTTCTGTGAACACCGATTGATCGCCTTTTCGATGGTCTGCATGACATTTTCGCTTTCAGAAAATCGAGCAGATTGCTTAAAGTGTTCAATCGCTTCATCATACTTTTCAAGCAATTCGTGGGCTTCTGCCATTTCATAATATATTCTAGCCCGGTTCAGGTTGGTGTGCTCCAATGCCATTGCAAGAACCCTTGGAATTGCTGCATACTTGCCTGCAGATCTCAGGAGGCCTGTGTAGTTAACATAGGTATCCTCGAATTTCTCATCGATTCCGATCGCCTTCTTGAAGAATACTTCCGCCTCGCTAAAGTTTCCTCTCACCTTGAAATTTAGAAGACCTAGTAAGTTATATAGATTAGGATCCCTAGGATTTTCTTTGACTGCTTTTTCCAAGTCATGGACAGCCTTGTCCCATTTTCCTAAGTTTACTTGGATACTTGCTTGATTAATTGGGTCTACTTTCATCTTTCTAATTTTACTAAATGTTGTGTAGAAGTTTATTGCTGGGCATGATACCTCTTCCTATCACTTAATAGAAGTTTATCTAATTAAGTTAACGTTAACTTGTAGAAAAACGTTGGCACTGCCCCTAGGAAGGGGTTCAAATTTGATCTAGAATAATGTGAAATTTCAAATCGCGCGAGTGGATATCTGTTGCATTTCTGGGTGGAAAAAGCACTTCCTTTTGTGCTAATCTTGGCACCCCTCTTGCGGCTCTTCTCCTGAAATCATGGTCCAACAATCACCATATATCGAGCAATAGCAAGCTTCGAAGCCCAACTTAAGTCTTGAAAACTTCAGAATATCTAATTCGTCCTTTGGTTTCGAAATCTTGAGAAACTCCCTTGAACCGGAGACTGCTAAAACGCCAAGGGGCGACTTATATGCGTGCGAC
>CAZMYK010000010.1:17709-20924 GCA_964570435.1 uncultured Saprospiraceae bacterium
TATTCTCCTCGTCGCCCTTCCAGAGCGGCTCTAGAAAATCGCCCAAGCTACTTGGGTCTTCCACCCGCTTTCCATCTATGGTAACAAAGAAGGACTTAATCCTAGCTGGACCCACACCGTTATTCTTGATATCTAGAATGGCTGTAGATCGAGAGGAATCAAAGTCAAACTTTACATCAGCTTCTAAAAAAGGCCAGACTGAAGCTTTTTGCTGAGACTGCATAATAGCTTGTTGGTCCTTCATAATTCTTGCCTCATACACAGAAACTGCAAATGCACCAATGCTTATGATAACAGCGAGTATTGCCATCAAATCGGATCGGTCAAATTTTCAAGTCTTGCCTTTGTTCATTTCTTTCAATTTAACTTCAATTATCGAAGAATCATTAGGAAAAGTCCATCCCAAAGTCAAAATCAAGAGCATTCCCCGTTGGCTCATCACTAGTCTCCCCTTTTTCTTGACTGAAATACGTCTGCTCTACCAGCTCCTCTGGAAGTTCATTTAGGAAGTAAGATTCTACCGCTTCATCCGCCTCCGTAAAGTAATCATCTGTCGCTATTGAATTCGTTCTTCTAGTGATGTATAATTCAGTTTTCGCCCTAGTTAAGGCAACATAAAGTACTCGACGGTCTTCTTCCACCTGCTCTGCACTCCCCAAAGACCAAGTCGATGGATAGACCCGGGGTGAAACATTTAATACGAAGCAGGTATCTGCTTCTAAACCCTTAGCAGAATGTACTGTAGAAATAATCACTGCATCTTCGCCGCCAGACTCTTGTAGCTTTGACTTTTTCAGCGTGGGCGAGTTATTGATGCGGGTTGAGTTATCAAGCAGACATTCAGTGATAAATTCTGATAGACTATTGTAATTCTTGGCTAGTAAGCCCAAAACAGGGAAGTCAGGTTTCCGTTTTCTGTCCCAGTCATTGGCGTACTTCATTGCCAGCCGACTTTCCATATTCTGGAAGGTCTCTTGGACTGCCGTATCTAGGTGGTCGGTGTTAGAATATATCCCTTTTAGCGTTTCTACCATTTCGAAAGGCACTTTATCTAAGGAGTCTATCCAATCTAGGCACTCCTTGATGTCTTCCTTTTCCAACAACTGATGGATGACCTTTGCTGCGGTAATCTCACCTATTCCTTCCCAAAAAGTAAGGTACCGCACCCATGCAATCTCATCTAAGTAATTGTTCACCACCCTAAATGCTGAAAAGACGTCTTTAATGTGTGCCGACTCCATAAAGCTTCTTCCACCATAGGTCACGAAGGGTATCTTCTTCTCGATAAAAACCGCTTGCAAGGTTCTGGTGTAATTCTGCGACCTAGATAGAACCAGGTGGTCGCTGTAGTACTTGTCCTTTTCGGTGTAATTATCTATAATTTTCGAGGCCACAAAGTAGGCCTCCTCCCAGTCGTTTGGGACATTTACCAAGCTTGGTTTCCCTCCCTTAAGACCTTGCGCTGAGGAGAGTTTCTTGTTATAGGTCAATGGACTCCTCTCAAGCAACCAATTCGATAACTTAAGAATCTCGTTCGTAGATCTGTAATTCTTTTCCAGTCGAAAAACTTCTGATCCTGAGACCCTTGAATTAAACTCATTTATATTTTTAAAATCCGCCCCTCTGAAAGAGTATATGGATTGGGCATCATCTCCTACGCAGAACAAATTACAAATCTCTAGGAAGGGTTTAAGTAGGTCCCATTGGAGAGGGTTAGTATCCTGCATTTCATCAACCAGGATGTGTTCGTATTTCTTACCAATGATCGCTCGCGCTTTTACATCCTTAGCCAGTCTGACTGCTACCACCTGCAGCATATCATCATAGTCAAGATACTTTCTTTCCCTCTTCTTGCCCTCATATCTTCTTAAAATAGTCTCTATGAGAGGCTTTAGATCTTTCAATGCTTCTTCTTGCTCTTTCTCAGGCTGTCCACTTAGTAGTTTGACCTTAATGGTGTTGGTCAAGTTCTTCTTTGTATTTCTAGCAAATGAATAGAGGTCTACAAGGGTTCTTGGTTTTAGTCTTAGTTTCTTGAAGGCTTCCTTCTTATCCCCACATACCATCTTCATGATGCTAACTTGGTCATCTTCATCAATTACAGTGTACTTTTGGGCACCAAAGACTTTGGGATACCTGTACAATAAGTGATTGCACCAAGAATGAAAAGTAGAACCACTCACTCCCCTGCCAGACTGGTCGGGGATCGAAGCCTTGACCCTTGTCACTATTTCACTAGCAGCTCGCTTAGTAAAAGTCAGGATTTGGATCTTCGAAGGTTCTACGCCCTTGTTAATCAAGTATATAGTCCTTGAAATGATGGTCTTGGTCTTACCTGTTCCAGCCCCTGCAAGGACAAGCAAGTGTCTTCCTTGATATTCTGCAGCCTTGGCTTGGTCAGGATTTAGTTCTGTCATCGGGAAGCTAAAATAGGGATTGTGGGCCACTTTTCATTGATCTATGTTATCTAAGAAATCGTATAAGATGCACCTATTTCTTCGCCTCTTCGGCTAAAACCACAACTTCCCATACAGATTGCTAGTTTTGTAATCATCAAGCTCCCTTTAATTAAGCATTGTTGCTATCTTACTAACTCACAATACTTAATGCCACAAGAATGAACAATTCTTATCTAACTTTAATCCTACTATTCTTACCCTTCCTGGCACATTCGCAAAGCCAAGGAAGCATTGTCGAAAGCACAAATGACTTCCTCCCTAAGTCCTACCAATTCAAGGAATACGTTTTCGCTGAACCTCAAGATCAAGGCGATTGCACAGGTATCACAAATGAAAGTGCTGTTATTCAAGAAGTTTTCTTTTCACAAAATCACCGTCACAGTCCTGCGCATCCATTTTTCTTCATCATAGGGCACCGTCCAGTATTGATGCAGGTGGCCTTAAGTGGAAATGGAAGTGTCCCAGATGTCCAAGTAGAAGGATTTCACAATGGGACCTCGATCGGTACCCTGTGCCTTAGCTCACCAAGCACATTGACAGAGAATCTAGACCTATCCGTCCCTAATTTCGAGGACTATTACTCCGTGACCCTCCCAATGGCTTGGGTTCGGCAAGAACTTTCTCTAAAACTAACAAGTGGATCAGCAGAACGTGTGCTTAGCTCTGAAGAGCTAAAAGTAGGACCCTACACAGAGTTGAACCTTGTAGAGGTAAAAATGGATGTTATGGACTACAACGTTTCTGAGCACAACACTC
>CAZMYK010000011.1:0-20631 GCA_964570435.1 uncultured Saprospiraceae bacterium
CCGTTGAGAACTTTTACAATGAAGCCCTCAGCAACGGTAAGTTCTGCAGTCGAAACATGGGTATTTCCAGTCAAGCTATAGGCTGTCAAAGAAACGGTATAGATACCATCCTCTTCATAAACGTGGGAAGGGTTCATACCAGTAAATTGGTAGCCATCACCAAACTCCCAAAGTAACATCACAGCTCCTTCGGAGGCATCCATAAAGGTATAAGTACGGTAGTCTTCCGGGTCAACTAGGAAGGTAAAATCCGCAGTTACTGGAGCCAAGATTGTGATATTCTTACTTAACGTAGCAGACAATCCGACGTCACTTTTAGCTACTAGAGTAACGGTATAATCAGCTGGAGTCTCGTAAATGTGAGTTGGTGATTCCTCCGTCGATGTATTTCCGTCGCCAAAGTCCCACTCATAACTTGCAGCATTAGTAGAGCTATTTGTGAATGTATATTCTAAGAAGTCAACTTCGCTTTGAGCAACATCGAATCCAGCAGAAGGAGGCACTGCACCCTCGGCCCCGACCTCAATTGAAAAATTATCTAATCTGGCTTCAACTGGTCCGTTGAAGAAGTAGATAGCAACCGTGTTGTTTTCTCCCGAGTTAAATGATAACTTTTCTTCCAAGTATACATCAGGATCTGAAATATCGTTAGCCGTCAGTGATGCAATTGTGGCTTCAGCTGCTGCCTCTTTTGATTCTATTTTTCCTCCTGCCTGTGTTACACCTACAATTGATACGGTGACAAAGGGATCAGTCGGATCAGCTAACATTGTGTACCAAAATCTCAGGTCGTAGTTGGTGTTGGGTTCCACTGCAATTTCTTGGTAACCAATCCTTGATTGATCGTTTGGCAGCTTAGCTCCCTTGTCACCGAAAGTGACTGGACTTGATGTAATTTGAATAACACCTCCTAGTTCACTTTTTCTCCATGAATCTCTTCCATCTCCACTACCATCAGGCAAGGAATTAAGTTCGAATCCTGGTTCCAAAATGATCGGTTGGAAGGGCCCTTCTACCACCATTACCTCTATGGTAGTAGAGCCTGTTTCTCCGTTCCCATCGCTCGATGTAAGGGTCACAGGGTAGGTACCTTCACCAGCTTCAAAGGTGAACGTAGGATCCTTTTCTGCCGACGTATTTCCTCCTCCAAAGTCCCACAAATAGGATATGGATTCATTAGAGAGGTTTGTGAATTTGATTGTTTTGAAATCTTCCAAGGCAGAAGCATACGAAAAATTAGCCATTGGAAATTCTGTATCAGCAATCGAGTCTGCTTCAGGTAGAAGATACTTGAACTGATCTTCACAACTATTATGTACTAGGACTATTGAAAAGCAAAGGATTAATCCGATTACCTTTCCATATATATTTATATTTTTTTTCATTTCTTGAAAATTTAGAATTAGTAACCTGGGTTTTGACTTAGTAGGCCCCTACTTAGGTTAATTTCCCTAGACGGGATGGGAAGTAATAACTTTCTAGCATCGTAGTCTGTGTAACCGTTGTCAGCGGCGTGAGCACTTAAGATCGGATCTGCAACACCAAACCTCAAGAGGTCAAAGAAGCGCTGATTCTCAAAAGCTAATTCTACACGTCTTTCAACAAGTAGGGCTTCCTTGGTCAGCTCTGTAGGACGATCATCGACTGGATCAAATCCTGCCCGCTCGCGAACCTTCATATACGAAGCTATTGCACTGCCATCTGGAGTGCTGTTTGCTCCTGCTAGTATGGCTTCAGCATGCATCAGAAGCACATCTGCATAGCGCAGCGCAATGATATCATTTCCTGCATTTCCCGGACTCGCTCCATAAGTTGGTGGGAAGACGCTCACATCGGAACCCTTCGGTAGAAACTTTGCAATCTCTGTCCAAGATGGGAAGGTAACATAGGATACTTCCGTTCTATTACCACCATGTTGCACAAAGTCTAGTACTAGGTTATCATTCACCATATTAAGTCCATCTTGCCTTCCCTGCCTGACAGTTGCTGTGAACTCAGCAGAAAACCCTTGGCTTTCCTGCACGTTTTCAAATTCATATTGGATGGCAAAGAGGATTTCATTGTTCAGCTCCTCATAAAAGACATCATGGAAACTAGCTTCTAAGTCAAATTCCCCACTGTTGATGATTGCCTCACATAATTCCTTTGCACCCGAATAATTTGGACTCGCCTGCGTCAAGTAGACCTTCGCGAGGATTCCTTGAGCAGCAGCCTTAGAAGCTCTAGACTTAAAACTGTTGTCTAGGACATTAATGGCTTCTTGCAAGTCTGAAATAATCTGATCATAAATCAGTCCTTCATCCTTTCTTGAAAAGAGCATGTCATCGTCTGTAGGTCCAGCTACCTCTGTCACCAAGGGTACAGGCCCATACAATCTTACTAACTTAAAGTAGGCAAATGCTCTCAAGAATTTTGCCTCTGCAGAGTAGGCACTTCGATTGGCTTCATCAGCGACCTCGATGTAGTCTAAGATGTTATTTGCTCTGAAAATAATCTCGTACATGGATTGATAGTAGTCTTCCGACTGTACATTCTCAGGATCTACTCTGTACCTGTGAAAATCCGCACGCGATCCTTCTAAGGTCGCAGTTCTCGTATTATCACTCCGCATTTCCGTGACCATAAATTCAAATTGAACACCTCGATTGACCCTAGTAGTATTAGACTGGGTGTTCACATTAACGCCTTGTAAGGCATCATAAATCCCTATGATCCCAGCTTGTACATCATCATCATTCTGAAAAAAGGCATCTACAACGATGGCTGTTTCTGGAAGAGGGTTTAGAAATGAATCTTCGCACGAATAAAGAACAAGTCCTATCGCAGCAAAAATTATATATTTAAAATGTTTCATTGTTTTATTTTTTTTGGTGCTTGTGATTAAAACTGAACCTTCAAGCCAGCGGTGAATGTCCTAAATAAAGGAGTTCCCGCTCTCTGTGAACCGTAGGAAATGGGAGTATTATTATTATCGATATACTCCGGGTTAAAACCCTTGTAATCCTCTGAAGTTCTATAGATCAAATTCTGGCCAGAAACGTAAAGTCTTAGACCTTGAAATCCATACCTACCTAGCTGATCATCAGAGATGTTATAGCCAACATTTACATTCCGCAATGAAAGATATCCAGCACTCTGGACAATGTCATTGGTGTGTATTCTCGGTTGTAGGAAGGTTGCATTTGGAATGATACCATCTTCTACAACTTGCTGTATATCTGAAGTACTTCCCTGCCAATGTGTATAGAAGTACTGGTCTCCAACGTTCTTAACCTCGGCACCTTGACTTCCTTGAATCATAAAAGAAAAGTCTAAATTTCCAAAGGCAAACTCATTCGTTAGACTCCAGATCAAGTCGGGGTAAGGGTCCCCAAGTATGGTCTTGTCTGCATCTGAAATTAAGCCATCACCATTCAAATCCTTCACGATCACATCTTCTGAAAGCCCATTGATAGGAATGTAAGGTGAGTCATAGTATTTGGTTGCTATTTCCTCATCAACGACATATCCATAGAAAGAGGAGATTGGATTTCCAACAGAATTGATCCATTGCGAATTTCTACCGAAACCATCAACAGTCAATTGCCCATCGGATTCACCAAAGTTCAACAAGGTATTCTTATTGGTAGAAGCTATTAAGGTGGTATTCCATCTTAGTTTGAGACCGGTCACATTCCTGCTCCTCAACTCAAATTCCCAGCCCTTGTTCTCTACCTCACCTAAGTTCACGATCCCTGCGCTAAAGCCTGTGACATAGGAAACTGGGTTATTCAAAAGTAAGTCATTACTTGTCCTCACATAGTAATCAATAGAGCCTTGAATTCTGTTGTTAATAAATCCAAAGTCAACCCCAGGGTTGAATTCTTCGGAACTTTCCCACCTCAACAAATTATTTGCAATACTAAGCGGCGCTACACCTGCAGTGATGCCACCCTCAGTAATAGAAGGAGTTGTACTCAACAAGGCTAGGTAGGGATAGTTATCTACTATGGGATTTCCCGTATTAAAGAACTCATTCCCAGTCAGGCCATAACTTACTCTAAATTTTAATTTGCTTAGGATATCGTTGTTGCTTAAGAAACTTTCATTGTGTACGTTCCACCCAGCTGAAACAGCAGGGAAGTTACCCCACTTGGAATCCACGCCGAATACCGAACTCGCATCTCTTCTAAAAGAGGCGTTGATCAAGTATCTATTATCAAAAACGTAGTTAATTCTTGCAAAGTAGCCCACCTTGTTTTTTTCATAGTTGTTCTCCAACCATGCAGATACGGTGGTGGCACCAGATAGATTCTTAAGAAGGTCGTTGGTGAAGCCTGTACCAGTAACTTGCGCATCTTCCCACTGCCTTCTCTGAAAGGTTGCTCCAGCTAGTACGTTAATTCCGTGCTTTCCAAGTTCTGTCGTATAAGAAATAGTGTTGTCCGAGATAATCCTATTCTGGACTCTGTTTTGTAAATTATACTGAGCTCTTGAGGCGCCAGCTGAATGATGCATCACTCCATCATATCTTGTCCTTTTACGGTTTTCAGTGGTTACACCAAGAGAAGTCTTGGCAACCAAACCATCCGCTATTTTGTACCTAAGGTAGGTAGAGGTCAGTAGCTTTGTCTTGTACTCAAAGTGTTCTCGCTCCACGTATTGAGCGTATGGATTCATATCGCCAGAAGTCCGAGGTCTACTAGATCCTTGATCATCAGAAGGATCAATATCTCTGTTTTCCAGGTGATCCTCATTGAAGTAGTCTCCTACCTTAACATCAGGATATTCCTCCCTATCCACGTACTGTATCGTCTCTTCTGTGTGCCGAATTAGCAACCATGGAGACTGTCTAATTGGATTGTGAATTGAAGTAGGGAGTGCCCGACGCTTGGAATAGGATGGATTGAGTTTGAAGCCAAATTTTAGTTTTTTGGTAATCTCTGTATCCATCTTAATGTTTCCAGCATATAGTCTGTAATCGTCGGTTAGAACCACTCCTTGGTCACCCAGCGTTCTCAAAGAAGCACTAAACTTAGTTGATCGATTTCCTCCTCTGGCTGAAAAAGAATGGCTTGAAATATTTCCTCCATCGAAGAAGACATCCTGCCAATCCCTATCAACTCCTGTCGCTTCCACCAATTGCAGGGCATATTGAGTATTATTAGTCAAGAAGCCAGCTTGGGCTTGTTCAAAATCTGCCCATTCAGCCACACTTTTTCGGTATGCATCACTTCCAAAGGCCTCTTTTCGGCCAAAGTAGGTCTCATACCCAAATTGAGTCTTTCCTTCTGCACCGTCTTTTGTTGTAATCATGATTACACCGTTAGAACCTTCACTACCGTAGATTGCTGCCGAAGCCGCATCTTTAAGGACTTCAAATGAAGCGATGTCATTCATGTCTAGATTTCCAAGAAAGTCGGAATCGACCACCAATCCGTCTACAACAACTGCAGGTCCTGAATTCGCATTTATCGAACCAAAACCTCTGATTGTGACGGTGGGAGCAGCTCCAGCTTCAGCAGAAGTAGCTTGGATGTTAACTCCTGAAACTTGACCGATTAAGGCGTCATCCACACGCGCTACTGCAATCTGATCTAGGGTTTTGTTTTCTACCTTTGAAACGGAACCCGTGATGTGTGATTTCTTTTGAGTCCCGTAACCTACTACAATGACTTCGTCTAAGGCATTGGCCTCTTGAGTTAGTATAATCGACAATGATGTTACTTCGCTTACAGGGACTGTTTGAGTATCATAGCCTACATAGCTGAATACGAGTATCTCTCCCTGTGAAACATCAATTGTGAATCGCCCATCAAGATCAGTGATTGTTCCATAATCTCTCCCTTGCACTGTGATATTAACACCAATCAGTGGTGTCCCTTCTTCGTCAGTAACTGTACCTTGTACTTCAGCGAAGGTTTCAAATACAGCACTGATCTTCGTGTTTTCTGTGGCCTGAGTAATTTGAGGCAAACCAAAAATGAATGCAAATGCCAAAAATAGATAGCATACACTCCTAAATTCCCGTTTAAATTGATTAATTTTCATTATGAAATCATTGTTTAGTTTTTGACAAGCCCTCTTTCCTTTTGGAAATGGAGCTTAAAATTGAATAAGCTTGTTTTTTGATGTTTGCCCTTGCAGAACCAGTACAGTAGCAAACTAACAAGTGAGGATTTCTGCAGATATGGATTGACACCTCAGTGAGTCGATCCATTTTTTGTTAAGTAGAGTTTTTTCCGTAAATCATTTTCATATATTAGTTATTGTGTATTTTCAGAACTGAATGCCACCACATCTGAAAGGTGGATTCTCATTGCTTTTTCCGCTTCTTCTTTATTTCGATCGATGATGTGTTTGAGGATCATATGATGTTGCTCTAGGGTCTTTTGTGAACGATCATCCTTACAGACATTCAACTTATTAAAGCTCTTCACGATGTCTGGGGTAATGATGAGCATCAAAGACTTCAAAACCTTGTTTCCACTTGCCTCGGCAATTTTCAAGTGAAACATCAGATCTTCTTCTACTGCCGGACTTCCTTCTTCGATCTTTTCTTCATAGGCGTAAAGTGCCTTCTTGATGGCAAGGATGTGCTCGTCAGTCCTCCTGGTAGCCGCCTTGCCTGCAGCATTTACTTCAAGAATTACTCGGGTCTCCACAAGAGAATGAAAATCTGTTGCCTCTATATTTAGCACATCTGTAATCAAACCCTCTAGGGCCACAATTCCCATCCCAGCTATAAAAGTTCCTGACTGTGGCAGAGTCTTGACGATCCCATAAAACTCAAGTTTTCGGATGGCATCTCTAACAACTGATCGTCCTACTGCAAACTTCTCTGCCAGCCTACGCTCGGGAGGAAGCTTGTCACCAGGATTAAGTTGCCCCGAAGTAATCAAGGCTCTAATCTGCCTAATAATCTTATCTACAGGACTTTCCACTTGGATCTCACTAAAATTTTCTAGCATATTATTTTACTTCTAACGCTGAGTTGGTCGACCAATTAATTGGTTAACCAAAAAATTGGTCGACCAAATATACATAATTATATTAGGTGTCATAATATTTTTTCAAAATTTCTCACCAAGAAGTCTCTTCTTGACCATTATATGTTCTTTTGGCCGCTGAAAACCTCTTCCGTCCTTTCGTCAGCTAGCATTACCCACATTTTACTTAAAGCGCACATGCGCTGTCCGAAAACGCACAATATAGACGAATTACATATGTGTATCTTGTTGGTTATTAGTCCATAATTGATTGGCACATAGCTTGGAACCTTCATAGGTGGAAGGCATTCAAATGTCACCAATTGAATTTATTCTGGATCATTTAATAAAATTTAAGTCAAAAGATGGATCGCGAAATATCAGGGAAGGAAAAGGGACCAAGTAAAATTTGGAACATTCTAAAATGGGTGCTCATCGTAGCGACGCTAGCCATTGCCTTTTACTTCGGCAGAAATGCCTTGAAGAAGAAGGGTAAACTAAAGGACTTCTACATAGCAGAAGTGGTTCGAGGTGATATAGAGAATACATTGACTGCGTCAGGAGTCGTGCAGCCCTCTTATGAAAGAGAAATAAATGCTCCAGTAAACACTGAAATCAAACAAGTAATACTTCCGAAAGGCACCGTTGTCAAGAAGGGACAATTGATCATGAACCTTGATCAAGAATTCACCAAGTTAGAATATGAACGCCTCTCAGATGAGCTAGAGCTTAAAGAAAATAACATAGACAAGCTAAAGCTGCAGTATGACAAGGATCTCAAAGATCTTGACTATTCTGATCAGATTAAGGCACTTAACCTGAGCCAACTCAGGGCCCAAGTGAAAGACCAAGAAAGGCTAGTTGAGATCGGTGGAGCTACTGCTGAGGAGTTAGAACAAGCCAGACTGCAACTCCAAGTTGCAGAGATTGAAAAACTAATGCTTGAGAATAATCTAGCCTATACGAGAAAGGCCAATGTGAAAGAAAAACGGAACCTCGAGCTTGAATTCACAATCCAACAGAAACGCCTACAAGAACTGCGACGCAAGTTGAATGAGACTGAAGTAAAGGCTCCACTTTCAGGTGTCATCACCTGGATCGTAGAAGATGCTGGACGAACAGTGAGTCAAGGAGAACCACTTGTGCGCATCGCTGATCTGGAAAGCTATGTGATTGAAGCCAACACATCAGACAGAAATGCGGAGAGGATTAATGTTGGAATGTCTGTCAATGTTAGGATCAATCGCAACACGTTGAAGGGAACCATCAGTAGTGTACTACCTGCAGTAGAGGACAATACTGTAAAATTCCTTGTAGAACTGGAAGATCAGAATAAAGACATCCTAAGACCAAATATGCGAGCTGAAGTATACTTGATCACGGATAAGAAAATTGACATCCTAAAAATCAAAAATGGAGCCGCACTCAATGGTGCAAGCAGCCTAGATGTCTTTGTTATCGAGGAGGGCATGGCCGTCAAGACTCGGATCAAAAAGGGTCTAGCTAATGCTGATTTTGTAGAAATCATGAGCACAAATATCCGCCCAGGCCAAAGAATTATCATTTCAGAAACTGAAGACTACGATCATCTAGATCAATTTGAAATTAACAAATAAGGAATATGACTCAAGATAAAGTAATATCCAAATTGCTACTTATTATTGCACTAATAGTAATTTCCCTCACTCCAGCTGTGTTAAATTCACAAAGCGACATACAATTTCAGGACGTCCTGACAGCTGCTAGGAGCAAGAGCTACTCATCTGAACTAGCCGAAAAGCAGGTTCAGATTGCTGATCAAGACTACAATATATTTCGATCGTCTTTGAAACCGGCCTTTTTTCTGGAAGGTCAAATCCCTGGCTTCTTCAGTTCATCATCTGCCATTACACAGCCCAATGGCACCATTGAATTTCAACGAGTCTCACAGAATAATGCAAGCATTTCATTGTTTGGACAACAAAATATTGCAGCCACAGGTGCACGCTTATTTGTACAATCAGATCTGCAACGATTCGATGACTTCACATTGAACAACAGATTATACAATGGAATTCCACTAAGAATTGGAATCAGCCAGCCAATCTTTGCTTTCAACCAGATTAAATGGCAAAAGAAAATTGCACCCATCCAACTTGAACAGGCAAAATCTCAATATACGTTTGACATTGAAAACACTCAATTTCAAGCCACCAACTTATACTTTCAAGTTCTTGTGGCGGTAGAAAACAAGAAGATTGCGGCACTCAATTCGGAGGTGAATGAAAAACTAATCACGATTGCTAATAAGAGGCTTGAACTAGGTAAGATCTCTGAGGATGAAAAACTGCAACTTGAAATTCAGTTAGATAATGCCTTGCTTAATCTACGTCGATCCGATTTTCAGTTTCAGGCTGCTGTCCGAACGCTAGAGATCTATCTCTACGACGAAGCCAACTCAAATTTAAAAGCTGACGATCCCACATTGATTGTTTCATTTGAGATTCCCAAGCCCTTCGACGCACTAAATATAGAAGAGGAAGAAGCAGTCCAATACGCCCTTACAAATCGCCCAGAGATCATTGCTTTTCGGCAACAATTGATAGAAGCTGAACAAAATATAGCCCAAACGAAGGCAAATACTGGCCCGCAAGCCAATCTTTTTGCCAGCTTTGGATTGGCAAGGGGTTCAGAAAATCTAGAGAACATCTACTCTGACCCCTTCACTGAGCAGCAACTTAATCTCAGTTTTTCAGTTCCAATTGTAGACTGGGGAAGAAGAAAATCAAGTAGGAAGCAAGCCAAAATACAAATGGAAAATACCCTATTGTTAATTGAGCAAGGAAAATTACAAGTTGAGAATAATACGAGGTTGAAAGTAAGGGAGTTTCTAATGCTCCAAGATGCCGTTAAAGATCAAGAAGCTATTAGATCATTGGCTGAAAAGCGTTTCGAAATCGCCAACGAAAGATACATTTTGGGAGCGATCAGTATTACTGATTTTACTCTTGCCCAACGTGAGAAAGATCAAACTAGGCGGAGCTATATTCAGACCCTTAGTGATTATTGGAACAGTTACTACGCCCTTAGGCTTCTGACAGGTTTCGACTTTGCAAGTCAGCAACGAATTACCTACTAGCCTTGCCACCTTAAACCAAAACGCTTGACTATCATTTACGATATTTCTACCACACTGGAGCTTGTGCTCGCGTCTCTAACTCAAGCTCAAGAACTAGCCTACTGAGAGGCATATACTTTTGTGAAAATCAATTTTCTATACACGCAGCTCTTTCCACACTTAGATTACTATCCTATGTGGTTTCCTTTGATACTAATAGCAGGCGCACACATTTTTGTACATACACGTCGAAGTCATCCTGAAACTTTTAGTGTGTCTTAGTAGCTAATGACCTTAGCAAGTTCCCCTTGATCTATCAGTCTTTACAAAGTCCTATTCACGTTCTGCAAACGACATCTTACTTAGGCCCAAGTAGGCAGCAATTGAATAATAATAGGCATGCACCGCGGGAACGAACAAAGCGTACACGTCCTGTTCGAAAACGGACAATATATAATAAGTAAAAATATGTATACGGCTCTTTTTCAATGTTTTAATACCTGGCACATACATTGGCATAGTATAAATACATCCATCAATAGAACGAATGGACCTCATTAAAAAATAAAAATATGATATCACTAAATCAAGTATCAAAGGTCTATAGAACCAAGACCATAGAGACCACTGCACTTAATGATTTTTCACTAGAGATTCCAAAAGGCGAATTCTTGAGCATCATGGGACCTTCTGGGTGCGGAAAGTCAACCTTGCTTAACATTATGGGTTTGCTAGATGAACCGTCCGCTGGAAGTGTGACAATTGATGGCCAACAAGTGCAGCGCTACAATTCAAAATCCACAAGCAGGTTCCGCAATGAAAAACTGGGATTCATATTTCAGAGCTTCCACTTGATCCCCGACCTTAAAGTAATCGATAATGTAGAACTTCCCTTGCTATATAGAAGCACTTCAGCAAGGGAAAGACGTCGTCTAAGTGAGGAAGCACTAGAAGCTGTTGGCCTCAAAAACAGAATGAGCCACTTTCCTAATCAGCTTTCAGGAGGTCAAAAACAACGGGTCGCAATTGCACGAGCAATAGTAGGAAGACCTAATATCATCCTTGCAGATGAGCCGACTGGAAACCTAGATTCCGTCATGGGGAATGAGGTCATGGACATCCTAATGAACCTTAATAAGGATAGAGAAACCACCATAGTGATGGTTACGCACGATGAAAATATGGCCAGAAAGACTAATAGACTGGTCAGACTTTATGACGGATCTCAAATCAAATAAACCTTAGAACAATGATCAAAAATTATATAATACTAGCCTGGCGTGTCCTTGGTCGCAAGAAGTTTTTCACCTTCATAAGTCTCTTTGGTATAAGTTTCACACTTGGAATTCTAATGGTCATCGTATCCTTCCTTCAGTCCGAACTAGGAACCGACAAACCATGGACCAAGAGGGATAGAATGGTAGACCTTGCCAGAATCGAAATGAGAAACATGATTCCTGACACTACGCGATTAATCGACTCAATGTTGGTCAATGGGGCAATGAATTACGACACTACCTACTCTTATGGTGAAAATTCTAACTCAACTACGATTGGGTCTCTAGGTGGCAAGTTCCTCCTGGACCATTTCACAGAACTAGAAAATGCTGAGCGCTATACGTTTTATATGCCTGGCCATTCATACAATGTCTACGTGAATAATTCCAAAATTACTATTGGTGCGATCTACTGCGACGATAATTATTGGGACATTTTAGATCATCAATTTCTGGAAGGGAGGCCCTTCGACAAGGATATGTTCGATCGCGCAGAACCTGTTGTGGTCCTTACTGAAAAACTGGCGGATGAGTACTTTGGAGAAACATCAAATATCGTGGGAAGGGAGATGGAAATGGTTGGAAAAACCCATAAAGTCATAGGGCTTGTCAAGAATTCAAATTCTTCTACACACACTGCAGGGGCCTATGCCCCTACTACCTTACTGAAAGATTACCCTGGAAGAACGGAGCATTATACCGGGGGTTACCATGCCTTGTTCCTAGCAAAATCTCCCTCTGCTCGTAAGGCCCTCATTAAGGAAATAGGTGATAAAGAAAAGATGATTCCCCTCGACATAGTTACAGATTTCAATCGTCTGTATTTAGAAGACTATCCAGGCACGATGTTCCAAGATTTTGCACAGATGATCGTACCCTTTAACAAACCAAAAGAAGCAGGCTTGGCATTGAGCATAATCCTCATTGGGTTTATTTCCTTGTTTGTCCTTCTTCCCACCTTGAATCTGATTAATCTGAATGTAAGTCGGATAATGGAGAGGTCCTCAGAAATCGGCGTTAGAAAGTCCTTTGGAGCGAGTAAGGGGAACATCTTAGGCCAATTTATATTTGAGAATGTGATTCTTACCATTTTAGGAGGAATGATAGGCCTTGCACTTGCTATGATTCTAATCTACTTTTTGAATTCCTCTAAAATTCTTTATCCAATTATTCTTACCATCAACTTTAAATTCTTCGCCTACAGCTTCTTGATAGTCATCCTATTCGGTATCTTATCAGGCTTTCTCCCTGCCTACAGGATGTCGAAAATCCACATTGTTAATGCACTTAAAAGTAATAAAATATGATTCGCCAAATAATTAAATTGATATGGAATAGGAAGGGAAATAACAGCCTCTTGCTATTAGAAATCTTCCTTTCATTCTTGGTACTATTTGCTGTCCTTTCCTATGTAATATACAATATGGATAGGCTCAATAAGCCGATTGGTTTTGAAACAGAAAATCGGTGGATGATCAACCTAGCCAATAGCTATGGTAGAGATACCAGTGAGATTGAAATCGAGCATGAGAATTTAAGAAGGGAACTTCTTGAAATGCCTGAAGTGAAGAACGTCGCATTTTCAAACTTCGTTTCTCCGTTTGGAAATAGCACTTATTCAACATGCAATGATGACATCGGATATGAAATCTGCTTCAGATATGGAAGGGTTGGTGAAGATTTTGGCAATACCTTGGATGTTAAACTGCTAGCGGGTCGCTGGTTTGAAGAAGGAGATGACAAGAGCACCTATCGGCCGATGATTGTCAACAAGTACTTCATGGATGAATACTTTCCTGAAACAGAAATGATTGATTCCATTATTCCCTTCGAAAGAGAAACAAAGATCATTGGAGTCATGGAGGACTACAGGTACAATGGCATATTTGAAGAAGAACAAGCAACTTGCTTGTTTTATGCACCAAGAACAGGTTTCAATCAACGAATAATGTATTTAGATGTAGATCCTGGAGCTAGCTCTCTTCTAGAAGAAAAAGTAAATGATAAGGTAGAAAGTATTGTCAAGGCCTCAAACTTCCTAATACAAGACATTCACACGCTAAGTGAAAGGTCCACTAAAGAAACCTGGATCCCAATCATCGCCTTATTGTCTATAAGTGGCTTCTTATGTATCAATGTGGCCCTAGGCTTATTCGGTGTCCTTTGGTATAATATTAGCAAGCGAAAGTCAGAGATCGGACTACGAAGAGCTCTTGGAAGCACTCGAAGAATGATTGCTGCCCAATTTACAGGAGAAGTTATGTTCTTGACATTGCTCGCAATAATTGTTGGTGTATTTTTTGCAGTCCAAGTACCCTTGCTCAAACTAATTAACCTTCCACCAAATGTGTTCTACAGGGCAATGTTGTTCTCTGCATTGATCATATTAACCATCGTTGGAATTTGTGCACTTTATCCTAGTTTACAAGCCTCGCGAATCCAACCGGCTACGGCATTACATGAAGATTCTTAAATTTGTTTTGAATGAATAAGTATCGAGTACTAGTAATAGATGATGATCGGACAGTCTGCGAAAGCCTTAGTTTTTTGCTAAAGAAGAAGGGTTACGAGGTCAATATTGCGCACTACCCCACTGAAGTTCAAGAAGCCGTAAGCAAGTTCAGCCCACATGTAATCTTACTCGACATGAATTTCACTATTGAAACAAGTGGCAAGCAAGGTTTGGCTATTCTCAAAAGGATTCGTGAAATTCAACCATCAACTCTAGTGATCCTAATGACTGGATGGGCAACTGTCCAACTCGCAGTTGAGGGAATGAAGCTAGGTGCCAAAGACTTCATTGCTAAACCCTGGGATAATAAGGAGATGATCTCTTCGATCGAGTCCCTACTTGCGATTTATGAACCGAAGCTGAGTGACTCGAAACTAGAAGAAGAGGATGTCTCCATTATAGGTGAGCACCCAGCCCTCATGGAGGTCCTAGAAATGGCTGAAAGAGTAGCAAGTACGGAAGCTTCAGTCCTCATTATGGGTGAAAGTGGCACTGGTAAAGAGCTACTTGCGGAGGCAATTCATAAAGAAAGTAAGCGAAAAGAGAATGTCTTTGTTAAGGTCAATCTTGGGGGAATATCCGGGTCTCTATTTGAATCAGAAATGTTTGGCCACAAGAAAGGTGCCTTTACAGGAGCCATAACGGATAGGGAGGGGCGTTTTCAAAAAGCCCATAAGGGAACCATATTCCTTGATGAAATTGGAGAATTAGATATAGACCATCAGGTCAAGCTACTTCGCGTCTTGCAGGAAAAGTCCTTTGAAGTCCTAGGATCCAGCAAGCCGATTAAGTCTGATTTTCGTGTCATTAGCGCCACCAATAAGGACCTCCAGGAAATGGTCTATGATCGATCCTTCAGAGAAGATCTTTTCTACAGGATTAATCTGATAACCCTCTATCTACCATCGCTTAATGAAAGAAGGTCAGACATCCCCCTCCTGGTCAAGCATTTCATGAAAAAGATGAAGGCCCTTTACCAGATGGATATTCCGATATTCGAGGATGAAACCATGGACTGGCTAAGCGCTCAAACCTATAAGGGCAACATTCGGGAATTGAAAAACAAGGTGGAACGTGCTATCTTACTCAACCTGGATAAGGCTGTCATTACACCCAAGGATTTCAAGAGCTTGCAGGTTTCAGGTAGGTCTACTTCGATGATTAATCTTCCCCAAGTTGGACTGGTCAAGCTAGACGAGATGGAAGAGCATATGATCCGTCAAGCGCTCGCCTTTCATGAAGATAATATCAGCAAGGCAGCCAGATCCCTTGGAATTACACGGAGTTCTTTGTATCGTCGCTTAGAAAAGTATAATATAGCACATGAATCTCAAGGTTAAGTACTTTACATTGGTTCTGTTTTTACACATCGCCTTGACCGTTATTCTGTACTTATATTTCGAGGATCAAAAATGGTGGTTCGTTCTTTGCGAGGTAGGTATCCTCATTTCTCTAGGTCTTTCATTTAAGCTATTCACCATTATAAACTACCCCTTCCAACTCATCAACTCTGGAAGAGATACCATGTTAGAAGAAGACTTCACCATCAAGTTCAATAAGACTGGAACAAAGGAATTAGATGAACTTATTACGGTCTACAATTCAATGATTGATCAACTTCGCAAAGAAAAAACAAGGACGGAAGAGCAATCCTACTTTCTGGAAGACTTGATCGAGTATTCACCGCTAGGAATGATCATTATGGACTATGACAAGGTCATTGTAATTGCCAATCAACGCTCTAAGGCAATGATCGAAAGTACCGACCCGATTGGATTATTGATAAGCGAAATCGAGCACCCACTCGCCCATGAAATTGCCAATATGAAAGCCTTCGAAGAAAAAATGATTGCCATCGATGGCCTGCGCAAATACAAGTGCAAGGTACACCAACTCATCCACAAAGGATTTCCAAGACAGTTTGTGATGATTGAAGAGCTGACAGGAGAAATGCTCCAAGTGGAGAAACAAGCCTACGGCAAGGTCATAAGAATGATGGCTCATGAGGTGAACAATTCGATGGGGGCTGTGAATTCAATACTTGAAAATGTCCAAGAGTATGGACTTGAAGGAGAAGACATTGAGGAATCTAAGAAGTATCTAAGCATGGCTGTGGATCGCAACAAAAGACTAGGACGTTTCACTAATAACTTTGCAGAATTTATAAGACTGCCTGATCCCCTCCTTGTCAACCTCGATCTTAACAATTTGCTCCACCAGCTTGTAGACTATATGAAACTCAATGCTGGCGAAAGAAACGTCACCTTTGATGACCGTACTTACCCTGAACCTATCATTATTTCCGTAGACAAGATCCAACTAGAGCAAGTTGTTACTAACATTCTAAAAAATGCGTTTGAGTCTATTGGAGAGGATGGAGTTATACGTATCAGCACACAGAAATCTCCACCTCAACTAGTTATTTCAGACAATGGAGCAGGGATAAGTCCTGAAGTCGCTCCAGAGATCTTCTCACCCTTCTTCTCTACCAAAACAGATGGCCAAGGCATAGGTCTAATGTTGATCCGTGATATTCTGAACAATCACAATGCAGAATATCGCTTATATACTGCACAGGACGGCTGGACCAAGTTTGAAATTTCATTTCCTTAAGAAGTCACTTTATTTCTACTGAAAAATGACTTCTCAAGTTTTCATTCGGATAAGATTTACCCTACCTTCAAGTCATGAAATATTACCTGCAAGCAACCTTTAGATGGGGTATTCTATTGATTGTAGCAAGCCTATTCCTTTCGAATGAAAAGTATGAAGATGCCCACCTTGACGCAAAAAAAATAATAGCGCTAATGGAGAAATCATTAGGCGGTAAGGAGAAATTTTACAACATGAAGGATGTGAAATTTGACTATACTTTTGAATATGTAGAAAGTGGCAAGAAGGATGTTTCTGAAGAAAGGATGATCTTCGATGGGGAACATAGCTACGCTAAGTACACCTATCATAAGAGTCTAGTGATGCCTCAGGAAGAAGGAGATGTGATTCACTCTTGGCTGAATGGAAAGGCCTATGTGTTCCATAATGGGGCTTCCATTAATGATGAAAAGATGTTAAAATCCTGCGAAGGTATTCGAAAGGCCAATTACTATTGGTTCACTATGATGTACAAGTTAAGTGATCCAGGGGTTGTACTCACTACAGTAGGTCATGAAAAGATCGGTCGCAAATTTTTCCACAAAGTCCAAGTAGACTACGACTCAAAAATCATAGGAAAGGAAGACAATGACGCCTACCTACTTTACATCAATTCCGAAAGCAATCTAGTAGAACGCTTCCACTTTTCAATACCGGAAGATGGGGCTCATGAAGGTGTCAAAGTAGTAGTTGACTACAAGACTGTCAATGGCCTGAAGGTGCCTGCCAAACGATCTGTCTACATGCCAAATGAAGATGGGAGCTACAATAAAAGTCCACGACTTGTTCAAACTTCCAGCAACATTCATTTTAGAAATGGCTACTCTACAGAGGACCTGCTTCCTGAACAATAGTGATCCATATTCCATTTACAATCGTAGATCAACAAAAAATACCTATGAAAAAATTTACCCTCCTCCTAAGTTTGATTTTTGCATCGACATTTATCTATGCTCAGACAGTTGACTTCAAACTTTACAACGGTACTTTGAAAAGTATCGGTCTAGAAATCCCAGGAGTCATGAATCCCAACCTTAGTCCATTATCAAATAGTGGCGTTGGCCTGAGGGTTGGCCAAAAAATCTATTTTGAGGAGAAGGGTGAAAGGGTGCTTTTACTTGAGGTAGACAATGCTCTGAAAGGCAAAAGGGTGAAAGTCGCCAAGCTGATTCGGAAGAGAAAGAAGGAGATTAAGAATGAAAATTAAGGCTAGCTGCCTGGGAATTACTCCACTATGATTGAAGTAGTCTGGCTTTCCTTTTTGTTTTCAAATCTAACTTTATAATGACCTGGAGCCAGCACTAGAACTTTCTTATCGTAGTTATTTTTTAGTTCAATTGCATCGACAGCCACACCGTCTTCTTCGCCTGGAACAAAGGCCTTAACTAAGATTGGAAAATCTAGATCCAGATCTGAAATATCCACCTTGTAAGACACACGCCTTCCATTCTCATACAACCAATCAGGTCTACCCTCTTTATATTTTGTCCTAGGATGAAGTTGACTACAAGACTGTCAATGGCCTGAAGGTGCCTGCCAAACGATCTGTCTACATGCCAAATGAAGATGGGAGCTACAATAAAAGTCCACGACTTGTTCAAACTTCCAGCAACATTCATTTTAGAAATGGCTACTCTACAGAGGACCTGCTTCCTGAACAATAGTGATCCATATTCCATTTACAATCGTAGATCAACAAAAAATACCTATGAAAAAATTTACCCTCCTCCTAAGTTTGATTTTTGCATCGACATTTATCTATGCTCAGACAGTTGACTTCAAACTTTACAACGGTACTTTGAAAAGTATCGGTCTAGAAATCCCAGGAGTCATGAATCCCAACCTTAGTCCATTATCAAATAGTGGCGTTGGCCTGAGGGTTGGCCAAAAAATCTATTTTGAGGAGAAGGGTGAAAGGGTGCTTTTACTTGAGGTAGACAATGCTCTGAAAGGCAAAAGGGTGAAAGTCGCCAAGCTGATTCGGAAGAGAAAGAAGGAGATTAAGAATGAAAATTAAGGCTAGCTGCCTGGGAATTACTCCACTATGATTGAAGTAGTCTGGCTTTCCTTTTTGTTTTCAAATCTAACTTTATAATGACCTGGAGCCAGCACTAGAACTTTCTTATCGTAGTTATTTTTTAGTTCAATTGCATCGACAGCCACACCGTCTTCTTCGCCTGGAACAAAGGCCTTAACTAAGATTGGAAAATCTAGATCCAGATCTGAAATATCCACCTTGTAAGACACACGCCTTCCATTCTCATACAACCAATCAGGTCTACCCTCTTTATATTTTGTCCTAGGATGAATTACTTCTACATCGACATGGTCACTAATCGGAACTATCTTCCCTTCATCTAGAAAGACACTCGCCCTACTTGCTTGAACTGATCCTAGTAAAGGATGAGAGTCGTAGATTATCTTTTCTGTAAAGTTATCTTGGTAAATGGTCAAGGGGTCAATTCCGAGGCTATCCTTCAGAATCCTAGCCATCCAGTGATTACGGTTACGTTTGAGATCTTGAGATTCAATTGCATGCCACCATCCACAATAAATGACTACCTTCTCACCTTCCCACTGTTCAATTACATTGTAGGCTTGCGCTACATCCCTATCTAACCCTTTCTTACGCCTTATATGCTCATAGGCTTTGACTTCGTAGTTACTAGAAAGTGCCGTTCGTATCATAGAGCTGAATTCCGGCTCTCTGCTATACGTTCCAGTAAATTGTGAGTCCAATACATATCCTCTGGAATTCAACAAAGAATCCAAGATCACGATCCTTCCGCTAGCATTTTCCTTTACAGAGAGTGTTTCGACAAAGAGCGTTTTATAGTCGTACTTGGCAAGTTCTTCAATGAGCCTCTTAGCAAATACTCGATGTTGCGGTCTTGAATGTGATTCACTGATGATCACAATCTTCTTGCTCTTTGCGAGTTTAACGATGTGTTCTAGTGCTGGAGCGGTTTCATACATTGTCAAGTCCACAGTATCTAAGCCCCATGAAACAGGAAGATCGGAGTTGATCATTGTGTTGTGATAGTCACCGATGTAGGAATAATAACGTGAGGCCGAGGAAGGACGAAGCGAATCATTGGCCATCAGTCTTTCTATCTCGTGAGAGAAGTAGTAATCTGCGACGCTAGATTGGGTCATAGCTTGATAGGCCAGTAGCAAGAATATTCCAAGCTTAAATAATCTCATTCCAGTCTACCTTGTCATTGTGCGAATGAGTGAAGCCCATCTCTCGCTCTTCGCTTATTGTTTCTACATCCCGATAGGCAATGATGTAAGTTTTGCGCCACTGATCAGAAGAATTACCCCCAGATCCATGAACAATTCGCTCGTCATGGATGGTGATGCTTCCTCTCTTAACAGGCAAAAAGACCACCTCGTCTGTTGTCTTCATATCGATCACAAGTGTGTGAGAATCATCCCTACTAAGTTCATCGCCGGACTCCGGAATGGACTCAATGTCCTTAGGACGGTGGCTTCTCAACTCTTCTTCCTTGTTGGACTTAGGAACTACTTGCAGGCAGCCATTTTCAAGGCCTGAATCGGACAAGGCAAGGGAAAATGTAGCTGTCCAGGTATTCTCAGTCTTTGGCCAGTAACCCAAGTCTTGGTGCATGGCGAATTCGGCACCTTCCTTGGATGGCTTCTTAGCAAGAAATTGCTCATAGTCCATCCCCGCCTCACCTCCTGCATATAGTTGGTCAGCTATCACTTTACTAATTCTCTGGAAAATATTGTCGTTGAATTCGGGCCGATACTTACTTGGTAGCATGGCATTCACCAACTGAAACTCTTCAATTGGAGTTCCATAGGCTTGGCTCATATCACAAAAATCTCTATCCATTCCTTCCACCCTTCCAGCCACGAAGAGCTCAAACCAGGGATCAATTTCCTTCAGCTCTTCCTCACTTAACACCCCTTCTAAAACAATGAATCCTTCTTCGCGAAAGCGATCTACTTCTTCCTTGGTAATGGCATAGGTTTCACCTGTCCTCCTATGAAAACCCGAGGCTTTGTTGGTAATTGACTGCATGTGCATGTACTTTTGCCGAATTTATCAAAAAATATCGCAATGCCAGCTACATAGCTTGTGTCCCATTTTATGAGCAC
>CAZMYK010000012.1:0-19784 GCA_964570435.1 uncultured Saprospiraceae bacterium
CCTACTAATGACCTTAGAGAATTGAATCTAGGAGATGCAGGCACACAAGTCGTTTCTGGTGGTGCTGGTCACTGGGCCTTGTTATCGTACTTTGGTCGTCTGAACTACGGATATGCAGGAAAGTACCTTCTTACAAGTACCCTAAGATCTGATGGATCATCACGTTTTGGTGCCAATAATAAGTATGGACTATTTCCATCTGTTGCGTTTGCATGGCGGGCTTCGGAAGAAGGTTTTCTGCAGGAAGTTGAAAAGTTATCCAACATGAAATTCAGGATTGGATATGGTGCGGTCGGAAACCAAGAGATTGGATTGTATTCCTTCGCATCCAATCTAAGATCAACAAATGTAGTCATCGGAAACCAGCTAAGCACTGGCTTTGCTCCAGATAATATTGCAAACGAAGATGTTAAGTGGGAAAGTTCTGTGCAATTCAACTTAGGCCTAGATCTAGGCTTATTTAACAATCGAATAGAGTTTGTAGTTGACGCCTATAACAAGACATCTAGGGATATGCTCCTTCCTGCAATTCTACCTGCGACGGCTGGAAGTCTTAATCCGCCTTTTATCAACATAGGTGAAATGCAGAACAATGGACTAGAGTTTACGCTCAATACACAAAACCTTGCAGGTAAGGTGAATTGGAAGACATCTGCGAACCTTTCGTTTAATAGAAATGAAGTGGTCAACCTCGGTTCTACAGGTTCACTCACCGGAATCATTCAAAGAATACCTGTGACACGGACTGAGGAAGGCTTGCCAATAGGTCAATATTTTGGGCATGTCGCTGAGGGGATTTTTGTTGATCTAGCAGAAATAACCGAAGCCCCATTTCAGGAAATAGGCACACGTCCAGGTGATATCAGATTCAAAGACATCAATGACGATGGAGTGATCAATGATGCTGATAAGACATTCATTGGCAGCCCACATCCAGATTTCACGTTCAATATTATTAATGACGTAGCTATTGGAAATTTTGACTTCACTATATTTATAAGGGGAGTTCAAGGAAATGAAGTCTTTAATATGCTAGGTAGAGATATATCGGGAACTGGTGCTTGGCATAATCAGAGTATTGATATATTGGATCGTTGGACTCCTGAGAACCCGGATGGTCAAGTTCCAAGAGCAAATGGAAATGATCCCAACCAGAACAGAAGAGTTTCAACTAGGTATGTAGAGGATGGATCCTACATTCGACTACAAAATGCATCTATAGGATATACAATGCCTAAGGTGTTTACTACTAAGTACAATATCTCTAATGTCCGTGTATATATAAGTGGACAGAACTTGTTTACAATAACCGAGTACTCTGGATATGATCCAGAAATTGGGTCTTTCAACCAGAATCCGCTGATTAGCGGCGTGGACAATGGAAGGTTCCCAGTTGCAAGATCATTCACCGCCGGAGCAAGCATAAATTTTTAAATCATGAAGAAATTACTAGCCATATTATTGATAGCGAGTCTGGTTTCCTGCAGTGGATTTCTAGATCGAGAACCCTTGGATCAAATTACCCAAGGGAATTTCTACAAGACCCAATCTGATGCAAATCTTGGGGTTATTGCTATGTATTCGGTTATTCAAGGAATTAACTGGTACGGGAAGTCTTGGATGATTACTGAGATTCCTTCTGACAATACGACCACAGGAGGAAACGATCCAGACTTTTCGCCAATAGATAATTTTACGATCAGTCCTGATAATGGGCCTTTAACAGAGTTTTGGACGGAACGCTATAAGTTGATTACACTTGCTAATCAAGTCTTGCATTTTGTTCCAGACATCACTATGGAGGCCGATTTGAAAGCTTCTTATCTAGCAGAAGCGAGGTTCCTACGCGCCTTTGCCTACTTTGACCTTGTCAGGATATTTGGAGATGTACCTATTGTACGTTCGATTCCTGACTTGGGGTCTGACTTGCTTGTATCCCGTGATGCAGTTGCAGATGTCTACGACTTCTTGATTGAAGACTTCGAAGCTGCAATCCAAGACCTACCTGAAAGCCGACCGACAGCGGATGCTGGAAGAATAACCACCTTCGCTGCTCAAGCGATGCTCGCCAAAGTATTTCTTACGGTGGGCCGATATGACGAGAGCATAGCGCTCTGCAAGGACATTATCGCCTCTGGTCGATTTAGACTTGTAGATGTTGGTGATAACTGGCTAAGAGATGTTAGCGATAACAATGCTGAATCTATTCTGCAAATGCAATATGTAGGTTGCGGTCCGATAGGAACAGGAAATGCCTTACAGGCCTTTTTTGCCCCGTGGGGACAAGGAATCACGCAGAACTCTGATGGATGGGGCTCTCAGATTCCAACGGCAGCCAACATTGATAATCCGGGAACGACCATTAAAGATGCCTTCAAAGACGAGGACCTAAGAACCTATTATTCGATCATGACTGCAGGGGATGAATATCCAATGATTAATCCTTCACAAGGAGGTTATATGTATCCTGCTCAAGGAGCCTCGAGAGCCCAAGCAAATATCAAGAAGTATGTTATTGGTGGGGGCAATGATGTATGCTTTATGAGCACACCACAGAATATCCATGTGATTCGATATGCTGATGTTTTACTTATGCTTGCAGAAGGTTCTTGCAAGAGGAATGGCGGAGTAAGCATTACGCCGGAAGTATTGGATGCATTCAACCAAGTTAGAGCAAGGGCTGGCCTAGAAGGTGAAGAAGTTATTACCTCTGAAATGGTGTATGATGAAAGAAGAATAGAATTTGCGTTTGAAAACCATAGATGGTTTGACCTTCTTAGGGAGGGAGGTATTGTGAGAAAAATGGCACTCCATGGAAAGCAAATGCAAGAATTTCATAAGCTATTTCCGATCCCAGCCCAGGAAATAGCTATTAATCCGAATCTAAGTCAAAATGAGGGATACTAATATGTTCAAGAACCTTATCTATATAATAGTCGCCCTTGGAGTACTCGGATGTACAAAGGGAGATCCACCGTCGATCATGTCGTTTGAGCCAGAATTTGGTCCCCCAGAGACTTTGATTACGGTCAAGGGTGTCAACTTTGACGACATGCTGGCTTTAAATTTTGATGATAATGTACCAGCGGATTTTAATCCCTCCTTTGGAACAGAGACAGCCCTACTTTTTAGAGTGCCCAAGGAGGCTATTCTTGGAGATAATATGATAAGAGTAGTTACCGTTGATGGAGAAACGAGCTTTCCTTTCAAGGTTACGCAGAAGGCCCCCGAAATCACTTCATTCGGACCTTCTTCGGCAAGCGCAGGGGATAAGGTCTTTTTCTCTGGAGAGAATTTTTTCGAACCTCTAGAGATTTTATTCTTTGATAGTATTCCCGGAACTGTATTGTTTGCGACTGAAGATTCTCTGGTTGTGGAAGTGCCAGAAGGAGTTCAGAAGGGTAGAATCAAGGTGAAAGCAAATGGAGGTTTCATAGAAACTTCTGAGGTCTTCTTCACCACTAAGAATATTGTTGTTAATGACTTCGACGGGAATGGAGTTCGCTCTGAAACCGAGAACTGGTTGTTCTATGGTAATATCGATCAAAATTCAAGTGATGCGGTGCATTCAACTAATCCAGAACCCTTGGATGGAAACTTTCTAAAAATCACAGGCGTAGACCCAGGAAGCATATGGATCGGCGGCGCAGAAAGCAACTCCAATGATCTGAATAACTTTGATGTATTTGACATACAAAGTGATATCAATAATACCTTTATTGAAATGGACTTACATAGCAATGGAGCTGAGGAAACCCACCTTATTGTTGTCCTTGCAGAAAGAGGTGGATCATTTAATGACTTTACAGAGACCGTGCATATAGATTGGGATGGTTGGGAAAAAGTTAATATTCCACTGAATCGCTTTGTTGACTTCGAAGGAGCAACTATAGATCCTAGCAAAATTAGAACTATTAAACTACATCTATATAATGAGCTTGGCGTCTCGAAGCGACTACAAGCCAACATAGATAACTTGCAATTCATACAAATCAATTAAAACTATATTATGAATAGAATTACTTTTACACTATTACTTTTAATCACCAGCATTGTCTCCTATGGACAAGTCTATCTCGAAGACTTTGAGGAGGTCGGAGCAGATCAGATTGCCGTCGGCGATGGTTATGTAAGCACAGTTGAAGGCGGTGAATGGACGATAGAGGGAAATGGTACAGCTGCACCTTATACAACCTTCAGGTATAAGATCTTTGATGAGGAAGGAATGCCCACAGCTATTGATATTTCGGAAAACAATAAGGTCTATGTCAGAGCTAAGGCAAGTACCAATGGTACGCAATTAAGACTCGATATGCATGACATCAACGGTTATGTTAGTAATGCAACCTCTTCTGCAACTTTCCTTATAGCAGACTATGCAGTCTATGAATTTGATTTTACGGGAAAGTTGAATGATGGTGGTTTTGGAGGGCCCTGTAGCTCTGATGCAGCGCCATGCCCGTTAGACGCAACAATGATTACAGAATTTCAATTTTTTGCAAATGCAGATAATGGTGGATTCGGGGGTTTCATTGTAATTGATTTTGTTTCTGTAGGTAGCGAACCACAAGTAGGTCCGATGTCTGACGTCTTCCAAGATCACTTTGACGATACTACTTCTTTGCGATTTATTTCAACTTCTACTGAAGGATATGTGAACACAATCGAAGAGTCTCAGTGGAGGATTAAAGGTGATGGAACCAACGGTATGTGGGAGCCTGTAGCTATGCAGACTTTTAATCCAACAACCTTAGACACAGTAGATATATCTGTGGCTAGCGGGGAAGATAAGGTCTACGTTAGAATGCGATCTACGGTTGGAGGAACATCCATCAGAATAGATCTACAAGACATCAACAACTTCGCAACTACGGCAGGGAGTATTACGCAAGTCATATCTGAGGAATTCGAAACTTATGAGTTCAACTATGGAGGTTCTTATCAAGACCTTGCATTTGGTGGAACTGGTTGCACAGAAGGTGGACCTCCATGTGTGGTAGATGGTGAAAGAATCAAGAACATGATCCTTTTTGTCAATCCAGGAGTTGAGGCATTTGCTGGAGAAGTTCACATTGAGTACATTTCTGTGGGGACGGCGCTAGAAATTCAAGATGGCAATGATGTACTTGCATACGGAGACCACTTTTGAGACTGTAATACAGATTTCATAAGCACTGGTGGAACCTACCAGCTTGCAGTTTCTGAATCCAACTTGTCTATTACTGCGGAAGGAGGAGATGCGCCCTTTTCGAATGTTGGCTACACCCCGCACGATGAAAATGGAGCAGTTATTGTAAATGCGACCGGTAACAATAAGGTATTTATTAGAGCCAAGTCAAGTGTTCCAAACACACTTCTTCGAATTGACTTAATCGATTCTTTGAATTATGCAACAACACAACCATCAATAACAAAGGTCATTGGGGAAGAATATGAGGTGCGTGAATATAACTTTTCAAATCAATACATAGATGCAGGTTTTGGTGGTTCTGCTTGTGAAGAAGGAACTGGCCCTTGTCCGGTTGACGGTACAATTATACAGACGATGTTAATCTATCCGAATCCTGCAGATGGTGGTTTCAATGGAACGATAGATATAGACTACATATCTTTTGGAAAACCGCTTGGTGAAGATGTTGCAGCAGATGCATATTCTGATGAATTCGATGATGGGGACATTTCGAAATTCGGAATGACTGACGGTGTTGTAGTTGCTGAAAACGAAGGTGTTCTTACTATGACAGGAAATGGAACTTCTGGTGAATTTGCGTCTATTTCTTACCTCCCTCATGATCCTGAAACAGGAGAGGATCTAGTCCTAGATATTACCTCTAACAATAAGGTCTATCTCAAGGCAAAGTCGACGACGCCATTGTCACTTAGGATGGATGTAGAAGATGCTGCTGGCTTTGCATCGACCGAACCTTCTACAGTGCGAGCGGTTACTGAAGAATACCAGATTTTGGAATTCGATTATACCGGGACCTATATGGATGGGGGATATGGAGGCACGGAATGTGAGGAAGGAACAGGTCCTTGTCCAGTGGATGGTTCCATGGTAGGACAATTTATATTCTACCTCGACCCAGGAGTTGGGATGTTCGACGGTGAACTCACAATCGAGTGGCTAAGTACCTTGCTGCCGCTTGAAGAAGATACGGTCGATCTTGGACCTTTGGGAGTTGATGTGTATATGGATGAATTTTTAACAAACGATTTGACCTTTGTATCGGACAATGATGGTCTTGCAGTTTCCGCTGTTGATGACATTGTTACCATAACAGGTGATGGTTCGCAGGGACAGTTTGCACCGATAGGCTTTATGATGAATGATGGGACAGATAGCATAATTGTCAATGCTTCAAATAATGCCAATAAGGTGTTCATTAGAATGAAGTCGTCATTAGATACTACCACGATGAGGGTAGATCTTGTAGACAACCTTAACTTCCACACAACACTTGCAGGACTTGAACAAGACTTGAGTTCTGAGTTTGCAGTTTATGAGTATGACTATTCTGGAAAATATTCGGATGGAGGATTTGGAGGAACTGCTTGTGAGAATGGAACTGGTCCTTGTACAGTCGATCCGGAAAGAATTCAGGCAATGCAATTCTATATTGATCCGGGACAAGGAGGTTTCGCAGGGAGTGTGGACATCGATTGGATTTCTTTCGGAGAGCCGATAATCTCTAATGTTGTTGATACGGAAGTTGTATCACAGGCGAAGGTCTATCCTAACCCAGCTCAGAATGAAATTAATCTTTTGTTGGATGCCAGGGTCGCGGGTAAAATGACAGCAACGTTCTTTGATGTAGCAGGAAGAATGGTAGCTACACAGCAATTAGGGAAAGTGGCTGTAGGAGAAAACAGTAGGACTATTTCTCTTAACCAGGTGAATGAAGGAATGTACTTTCTTAGAGTCACAATCGATAATAAGGATGCTTTCTTTCAGAAAATATTTGTAAAATAGTGTAATTTTTAATATTCATGGGGGCATCCAATTTGGGTGCCCTTTTTTAATATAATGTAGTATGAGAATTGGATTCCTTTTTTTACTGTGCTCTTTTTCACTAGTAGCCCAAGATAGCTATCACCAAGAACTAGTAAACGAATTTGTATCTGAGAATAATTTGAACCCACCTTCCTATGTTTTTGGCAATACGGAGGCGGGTAATATTTCTTCGATGTATACTTACGGCTCAGTGAGCTTAAATGTGGCAGATGTACAGGATTTCGATTTTTCAAAGTTGCTTACTTACAATGTTCCAAGCATAGGAGCCAACCAATGGGATGCTGGAACTGGCATGAACAGCAAGGCCACTATAATAGAAGATGATATCGTTGTCTTTACTTTTTGGGCGAAGAGAAATGGATCACAAGCAGAGGTTCAATTTTTTGTCGAAGATGGGGTGACCTACGACAAAGAGTTTTATGAGACCATCGATCTGACGCCAGATTGGAACCAATACTTTGTGGCGATCCAGGCAAATAAGAATTATCCTATTGGTCGATTGGTGACAGGCTTCCACGTTGCATCGATGGTTCAAGAATTCGAACTTGGTGGCTTAACAGCGTTTAATTTCGGGGGAATTGAGATAGAAGATGTTCCTTCTACATTTGGGACAGGAGTATATGAAGGTGTAGAAGCGGATTCTCCTTGGCGTGCCACAGCTGCAGAAAGAATTGAAGAATTCAGAAAGGCAGAGCTGGTAGTGAATGTGCTTGATAAAAATGGTAGTCCAGTCGCTGATGCAGAAGTCAGGGTGGAAATGCAAGAGCACGAATTCAAATTTGGTTCAGCCTTTGTCACCTGTCGTTTCCCAGGAAACAATTGCTATGATCAGACCTACGTCGATAAGATATCTAACCTTGACGGAAAGGGACATGGATTTAATGCGGGCGTAACTGAGAATGGATTAAAATGGGATGGCTGGGAAGAAGAGTGGCTGGGAACACCCGCTGAGGCAATTTCAGCTGTTAAGTATCTTAGCGATAATGGAGTACAGATGAGAGGTCATACCTTAGTTTGGCCTGGATATGGCAATATGCCAGAGGACATTCTGGCGAATAAGAATGACCTGGGCTACATTCGTGATAGGCTTAGTGAAAGAATTGATGAAATGATTCTTAATTCTGAATTGTCAGGTGCTATTCGGGAGTGGGATGTGCTCAACGAAATCACTCAGAATCGGGACTTGGAGGCCATATTTATGGCAGATCCCGATTTCACCACAGGTAGGGAGATCTATCAGGAAATCATGGCAGAGGTGAGGGCTAAGGACCCTGACCTTAAGTTGTATATTAATGACTACGTTGTGCTTTCAGGTGGTGGTTCTAATTCCGCTGTTGTGGGGCGCTACAAAGAATACTTAGATGAAATTCACAATAGTAATCAGCCCTTCGATGGTATTGGATTTCAAGGACATATTGGTGCAAACCCCACTTCCATACTCAAGGCTGAAGCCGTTTTTGACGAGTTTTGGGAAAGATATGGGAAGAAAATGAGTGTGACCGAATATGATATAAGTGATGTTGTGGATGCTGAAACACAGGCTAGTTATATGGCAGATTTCTTGACCCTTACATTTAGTCACCCTTCTATGGATGCCTTTTTGATGTGGGGTTTTTGGGATGGAAATCACTGGAAGCAAAATGCGCCTATGTACGATATTAACTGGAACCTGAAGCCAAGTGGGCAGGCTTTTGTTGACAAGGTTTTTGGAGAATGGTGGACGGAAGAGACCTTGTCTTCAAGTGAAGATGGCAGGGCCCTGGTGAATGGATTCAAGGGTAGGTACAAGATATTTGTAAGCAAGGATGGAGAAAGTAGTGAATTGGAAGTAAGCCTAAGTGAAGCCTCAGAAATCAATATCGAGTTAAGTGGACTTTCTTCACTAGAGAATATCCTTGATCAAGAAATTTCAATACTTCCTACAGCAGTCACTGAAGGAACATTTTCGATCACTTCAGATTCAAGTAATAATTTTGAGAAGGTCAGTATCTTCGATGTATCAGGAAAATTGTTGAATAGCTACAGCAATGTACTTCCGGACCAGGTAATGGAAGCTCCAAGTATGCCTGGATCCTACCTTGTCAATATCAAGACAAATGAGGGAGCTGTGAGTAAGAAAATTCAAGTGTTTAGATAGGCCTTGGTGACTTTGTGCTCTTCATGGATCCTTGAATGATGAGGTTTTGTCGAGATGTAATCAAAAGAGTTCAAATTTAGTTATACCTTTGTGATTCATTCCCACAGCTATGAAGTATATTATTCTTATAGGGGTTATTTATCTAGTTTATCGATTCTATCAACTAAAGGATCAAGTGAAACGTGTAGATAATTTCCCACCTCCTAGGGAGAAAGAAGAGCTGGAAGAATTCACTGATTATGAAGAACTCGAATGACGAACAAGGAGATTCAAGATTGCATCATTTACCAAGACCCATATTATATAGTTGCTAATAAGCCTTCAGGAATAAGTTCTCAGGAAGATCCCATAGAAGGTGATTCATTTCACAAGATTCTAGAGAAGTTTAGTGCAAAAAAGCTTTTTGTGGTGCATAGACTTGACAGGCCTACAAGTGGAGCAATTGTCTATGCAAAAAAGAAGAGTGCTGCCAATCACATTGGAAAAATTCAGCAGGACAAGACCAATGGTGTTCAGAAAAAATACTTGGCTGCTGTCAAGACGGCCCCTGGAAAACCACAAGGAGAATTGACTCACCTCCTATCTCATGACAAAAAGCAAAGAAAGAGCATTGTTGTTGATTCTTCTAAAGATGGGGGGAAGACTGCTAGCCTTATTTACAAGACTATCGCTAGCATAGAAAACTATACGTTACTAGAGGTAAGTCTAAATACAGGTAGATTTCATCAGATTAGAGCTCAACTTGGGGCCATTGGGTCACCCATCAAAGGTGATGTAAAATATGGGGCACGCAGGGGCAATAAGGATCGATCTATTCATCTTCATGCTCATAAGATTGAAATACCATTCTTCGATGAAGGATATGGAGTCACTGTTTCGGCTGGACTTCCTAATGATCCAGTCTGGACGGCTTTCCAAGAGCTTATTCCAGAATTTTCAAACAATACTTATCAGAAATGGAAGGAAGAACTGACGTAAACGAACTGGGGGAATTTGGCCTGATAGAACATCTGACCAAGTACTTTGTGGACGTCCAAGAAAGTACTGTCAAAGGTGTTGGAGACGATGCTGCTGTGATTAATTCAGCTGGTCTTCAAACAGTGGTCTCAACAGACATGCTTGTCGAAGGCATTCACTTCGACTTGATATACAGTCCGCTAAAACATCTTGGATACAAGTCTGTTGTTGTCAATCTTTCGGATATCTATGCAATGAATGCAGTACCCAGCCAGATTACCATGTCTATTGCCATTTCGAATAGGTTTTCAGTAGAAGCCCTAGATGAGTTCTATGCAGGAGTGCTTGCTGCGTGCGAATACTACAAGGTCGACTTAGTAGGCGGAGATACTACTTCCTCGCCTAAGGGTATGATTATTTCAGTAAGCGCTATAGGGCATGCGGTCAAGGAACAGATAGTCTATCGAAATGGAGCAAAGCCTGGGGATATAATCTGTGTTTCGGGGGACCTAGGAGCAGCCTATATTGGTCTGCAGATTCTGGAGCGGGAAAAACAACTGTATCTAGATAACCCCAATGTAAAAACCGACCTTGAAGAGCAAGAATACATTATCGGTCGGCAGTTGAAGCCCGAGGCAAGGTGGGACATTGTAAAGGCAATTCGCGATGGAGGATTCAAGCCAACATCCATGATCGATATTTCAGATGGTCTAGCTTCCGAAGTCTTCCATATCTGTAAGCAATCAAAAGTAGGGGCGGTTGTAGAAGAGTCAAAAATTCCGATTCATCCTGAGACAGAATCAATGGCCTTAAAATTTCAGATGGACCCTGTCACTTGTGCCTTAAATGGAGGCGAGGACTATGAATTGCTTTTCACCATTGATCCCGATGACTTAGGGAAAATTAGGACCATGGACGACCTTTTTATTATTGGTGAAATTACAAATGAGTCTGAAGGAATCAAACTTAAGACTACAAGTGGCAACCTTCATACGCTAGAAGCGCAGGGTTGGAAGCATTTCTAGAGCTCTACTTTTTCTATACTAGTTTTCAGGCGCTTCATCTTTGAACCAAGAGGCATACTTTACATAGTTGTTCGCAGTCCTGGTGACATGAAATTTCATGTTGTCTTCATCTAGCTTCTTTAATTTTTTGGCCGGTATGCCTCCATAAATATAGCCTGATTCAAGATGACTATTTTCTAGGACAACAGCTCCGGCAGCTACTAAGACGTTTTCTTCTACGATTGCATTGTCCATGATAATGGCGCCCATTCCGACAAGAACATTGGACTTAATAGTGCAACCATGCAGCATCGCTTGGTGACCTATCGAGACATTATCACCAACGAAGGTCGCGGCTTTCTCGTAAGTGCAGTGGATGATTGCTCCGTCTTGTATATTAACTTTGTTCCCAATCTGAATGCTATTCACATCACCGCGAATCACGGCGTTATACCACACGCTGCATTCTTTTCCCATTACCACATCGCCTATAATTCGAGCATTGTCAGCGACAAAGCAATCGCTTGGTACTTCGGGCGTAAAACCTCTGACAGAGACGATTTGACTCATACCGCTTAGTTGATGGCAGTAATTTTGTAACCAGCCTCTCTGAGAAGATGGATCACTCCTTGAGGACCTGCAAGGTGCCCGGCGCCAACTGCAAAAAATGTACTTCCATTTTTCATTTCTTCTGCAATTACGGGAATCCAATTTCTGTTTCTATTATTGAGAAGAACATCCTCATGACCTTCTAGATCCGACCCTTCTTCTTTGAATAGGTCTTGCATCCCCTGGATATCTTGCATCTTATAAACTTCTACTAACTTCTGCATAGAATCACTATCTGAGTCCCCCATTTCTATGGTCTCAAGCAACATTTCAGCCTGCTCCTTGTAAGGTATACTATCGAAGACACTCATCTGGTACTCGATCGTTTCTAGGCCTCCTGTTTCTTTCTTAGAGTCTTGAGCCATGTCGTAAAATTCCATTTCATAGGATTTCGCCTTACCTGATTTCAAATCCGTAGGATCGATATCTCCTGATGCAAAAACGGTCAAAAGCATTGGTTTCATACGTTCCATAAAGAAAAGAGGGATACCCATTTTATCAAAATGTGTCTTTACAGTAGCATATTCTTCTTCTGTGTATAAGTCTTTTAGTGTAAGGTCATCCTTCATAAAGGCTTGGTTAAGGAGGCCCATCTGCTTTCCCATGTCATTCATTTCTGCCATGTCTATCTCGAAGACTAATTTTTTCGACTTTCCGATGGCCTCTAGGGTGCCACTTGGTAGAAAGTAGTCATCAGAAGGAATAATGTGGATGGTCCCATACAGGTAAGATGTTTCCGTAATGCCGTTGCCGCTTATTTCCCAAAGAAGGGCTTTCTCTAAGGCTTGATAAGGAATTGCATTATTACTGCCAAGGTCACCTACCTCCTCCTTCATTTCCTCTTTGACAGTGTTAACTGACGTTTTGCTTGTATTACACGCCATTACTAGCACAAGCAAAGCGACTAAGCCTAGGTATAATTTTCGAATCATATTTTTATCTACTTCTTTGTTTTAATATTTCATAAAGAATAACACCAGATGCAACAGATACGTTCAATGAATCCGTCTTTCCAAGCTGTGGTATCTTAAATTTCTTTTTGCATCTTTTAAGAAGTGAAGCACTTACTCCTTCGCCTTCTGAACCCATAATTACAGCACATGGTTGGGAGAAGTCTATGTCACTAATATAGTAATCCGTGTTTAGATCCGTAGCATAGATAGAAAGACCAGACTGAGATAGAAAATCAATAATACTATTCAAGTTCTTTTCACGACAAATGGGAATTTTCAAGATAGCCCCAGCAGATGATTTCACTGCGTCAGCATTGATCCTGGCAGATCTCTTTTCACCAACGATGATGGCATCTGCACCCAGAACTTCTGCGGACCTTGCTATTGCTCCGAGATTTCGGACGTCTGTGACCCCATCAAGGATAAGAAGCAAGGGCGTCTTAGCTTTCTCATAAATATGAGGCAGTACATTTTCTATCTTTTGGTACGTAATGAGTGATGCAAAGGCAATGATTCCTTGGTGGTTCTTCCTAGTAAGTTTGTCTAGCTTGTGCCCAGGAACATATTGTAGCGGGACGTCATACTCTTTGCAGGAACTTCTTACCTCTTTTTCAAAGGGGCCACGAATGGTCTTTAGGATAAGTACCTTGTCTACTTTTTTGCCTGCCTTTATCGCCTCTAGCACTGGGTTGCGACCAAAAATAATATCCTCACTATCAGCCATGGCGCGAAAATAGCAATTATTCCTCTTCTGTTAGACTTTCGATCGTATCAGACACACGGTTCTTGAAGACTTCAGCAATTGCCTTAGCTGAATCAACAACTGATTCGGCAATGTCTTGGACTCTTTCCTCTATACTGCGATCATCTTCTTCCTCAGTGGGAACTTCTTTTTGACCTACCTCAGGGACTGGCACTTCGTTCTTAACTTCACTTTTGTGGTCCTGAGCCGCCTTGATTGACTCAGCTGCTCCTGCGATTGCAGCTCCCATCTTCTCGTCTATCAGTTTACTTTTTTCTTTTATTTCCTCTTGCACCTTGGCCTTCAATTCTGCCTCCTTGGCCTTCACTTTATTAGCCTCTTCTATCTTTTTGAGTTTTACTTTTTCGCTTTCCATCTTAGTTTCAAGCATGACCCTAGTTTGAACCATGTCGGCAAGCTTGGCTTCCTTAGACTTGACCCTTTCTTCAATCATTTTCAATTTTGCACCCCGTAACTCTTTCTCTAGCTGACCGAAGGTGCCCTCAGCTCGGTCCTCTTGAAATTTCATATCCTTTCTGTCCCACTTGATTGAGTTTTCCATCTTCTTGATAGCTGCAAGCAGTCCATTGTATCTGTTTTCGATTCTCTCTAAGGCATTCTTCTTTCCCCCACCCTTAGATCCGTACTTCTTCTCCTTAATGTCTTTAAAGAGTTTGTCAATCTTATTCCAGATTTCGTTCCTTTCATTCTTAGCCATCTTTTCATCTCTGAATTTAGACTGAATGTTCTTCATTTCATTCCACAAGGGCTGCAAGCCTAGGCCTTCTGAAAGTTTGCTCTGGATCCTATCTAGTTGTTCATGAAATTTGGCAGCTCTCTCCTTAGATTCTTCTTTGAATTTGTCATCTAACTTCCTCCTATGCTTCTTCATTTCATCAAAGAGGGAATTCGTCTCATCCTGGATTTCTTTGGCGTGTTCCCTGAAGAGGGACTTGTCGTAGACTTGCTTTTGTACTTTTTGCCAGAAATTTTTAAGTTCCTCCCAGATATTGCGATCGAATTGATTAAGATTCCCAACCTTATCCTTAATCTCGGAAAGCTCTGTCTTATACAATTCATATAGTTTAGATGATAGCACTACAAAGTGCCATTCAGCCTTGGCCCTATTGATCACGTCTGTTCTCGTGACTTTGATCTCATCTGGCAGAAGACTATCTGTAACAGATAGCGGTCTCTCTATTACCTTATGGTTTTCCGGAAATACGACAGGATTATTGATTCTCCAATCGTTGATCATCTGGTTGTAAAAAACCTCAGTGGCTTCGGATTCAGGAAAAACATATATTTTAACCTTGTTTTCTGCTTCGATTAGTTCTATCCCAAGCAGAATTTTTTCGTCTGTCTCATTGTTCCCCCAAACTACGATCTTCGTTTTCATATCAGCGTTTATGTGTCATTTGTAAAAAGAAGATCGGCAAAATTAGTCCTTACACAAGACCTTCTTTTTCTAAATATTGTACTATCTGTATTGCGTTTGTAGCAGCTCCCTTGCGCAAGTTGTCCGAGACGATCCACATATTAAGTGTATTGGCTTGTGATTCATCTCTTCTAAGTCTTCCAACAAATACTTCGTCTTTATGTTTTGAATATAAAGGCATCGGATAAACATTTTTCTTAATGTCGTCCATTACTACAACGCCGGGTGTTTCACTTAGGATGCTTTTGACTTCAGCAATATCAAAATCTTGCTTGAATTCGACATTTACGGCCTCTGAGTGTCCGCCTTGAACAGGAACCCTTACAGCAGTCGCTGTAATTCTAATTGTATCATCTTGTAGGATTTTTCTTGTTTCATGAACCAACTTCATTTCTTCCTTTGTGTAGTCGTTTTCTAAGAAAATATCACAATGTGGAATACAGTTGTCTAGGATTCGATAATGATAGGCCATTTCATAGTCCCCAGTTTTTCCTTCTAGTTCAGCTTCATATTGCCTTACAGCAGGCATACCAGTGCCGGTGATGGACTGATAGGTAGAAATTACAAGGCGGTCTATCCCATACCTCTTATGAAGAGGAGCAAGGGCTAGTACCATCTGGATCGTCGAACAGTTGGGATTTGCGATAATGAGATCCTCTTTGGATAATAAGTTTGCGTTAATTTCTGGCACCACTAATTTCTTCCCAGGGTCCATCCGCCAAGCGGAGGAGTTATCTACAACAATAGTTCCCACCTCTGCAAATTTCGGTGCCCACTCAAGGGATGTCCCTCCTCCAGCAGAGAATATAGCAATATCAGGTTTAGCAGCAACTGCATCTTCCATGGAAATGACCGTATATTCTACATCTTGGAAACTTATTTTCTTTCCTACAGAGCGAGGAGATGCTACCATCAAAAGTTCTGTGTAGGCAAGTTCGGCTTCTTCGATTACTTCCAACATTACATGCCCTACCATTCCTGTCACTCCAACAACTGCTACTTTCATTTTTATTTATTTTAGTGATCGTTCTATGAAGAACACCTTTGATTAAGTTTTATTATTTTACAGGTCCAAATTATTTCGAAGAGCAAATATAGGCTCATTTTAAAAATTATCAAATAGTACAGTCTTGATTAGACAGGTTATAATTTTCTCTTTTCTTTTTTGTCATTCTTTAAATCTTCAGGGCCAATTTCTTGATGATTTTAGTGATTCTGACTTAAATAGTAACCCAGTGTGGGAAGGCGAGGTGGAGGAGTTTCGGGTCAATGAACAAGAGATGTTACAATTGGATGCCCCTAGCGGAGACCAAAGCCAATTATATACTCAATTAGACTTCCCAGATAGCATACAATGGGATATCGAAGTGCTGCTGGATTTTTCGCCCTCTGCCAACAATAGCTTGAGGCTATATCTTAGTTTGGATGAGCTCAATTTAGAACAAGCTAGCGGATACTACCTTGAAATCGGTGAGAATGGCGCAAATGATGCCCTTCATTTTTATGCCCTATCTGAAGGCTCCTCTGAGCTTATCGCTTCTGGAGAGATGGCTGCGCTTGCTGCTGAACCTGCTTTCGCAAAGATCAGGGTCACCTACTTCCCTACAGGACAGTGGTCTATTTCTACTTCCTATTCGGAGGCTCAAGCCTTATCGGAAGAACTTGTCTTTATGCATACAGGTTTTGATCCGAGTTCTGGAATTTTATTTCTAATTGATTGTTTGTATACCTCCTCTAGAAGTGACAAATTCTTCTTTGATAATATAGGGATTAAGAAGTATGAAGTTGATAGAGAAGGTCCCGAGGTTGTAAGTGTCGAACTTATCGACATGATGAGCATTGGAATTCAAGCAAGCGAAAAACTAGACATTGATGCTTCGGCTATGCCTTCCAACTTTGAGATTGAAGGCTTCGCAGGATCAATTACTGTCGTAGAATCTATCAATGACGACCAAGGCCTTAGACTTTTACTAAGTGAAACACTGACAAGTGGAATTTATCAGGTAGTGATCCAGGGCTTAACTGACGTTCTAGGGAATCTGGGAGAAGCAAGTTCCTTTTCTGTGTTTGTAATGGACGAAGCCGAAGCAGGCGACTTAGCGGTCAATGAGATTTTATTCAACCCAGAAACTGGTGGATCCGATTACGTTGAAATCTTAAATATTTCAGATAAGTTTATTTCTCTTGCAAATTTAAGTATTGCAAATTTGGACAAGGAGGACACAAAGAGCATTGAAAGTGAGATTACCTTGCTACCTGGCGAATATATTTGTTTTACCGAGGACGTGGATAACATCGTCAGTAGATACGCTCCTCCAAGTGATGCGATGATTGCGAATGGTGACCTACCGGCTTTTAATAATGACGTCGGGAATGTTTCTATTATCAATAACGCGAACGGAGTTTTGATTGACACCTACGACTATTCTGAAGAACAGCATTTTTCGGAACTCAAAGATCTTAATGGAGTTAGCTTAGAAAGAGTTTCACCTTTGGATGACAAGTGGTTTTCCGCATCTGCTGCTGTAGGATTTGGGACACCTGGATATCAAAATTCAGCATTTCTCAACCCGACACTCGGAGGTGAAGACGTCTTGACGTTTGAAAATAAGACGTTTTCTCCCAATCAAGACGGCATGGATGATCAGCTTGTAATCAAATATAGCCTTCCGGAAAATGGCTACCAGGTAGACCTATTCATATTGGACCAATACGGACGACAGGTAAGGTCACTTGTGAATAATGAATTGTTCTCAAAGGAGGGTTTTGTGCTTTGGGATGGCTTAGATGATACTGGAGAATCTTTAGAAATTGGAATTTATTTTGTCATCATCGAGGGGTTTAACGTTTTGGGAGACGTCATAAGTATGAAAAGACCTGCTATACTTGCTGATTTTTTGAAGTAATTCGACTACTTTCCACTAATCTAAAGTTACTTTTGCGGGCGTATATCATTACATGCGAAGCACTATTTACATACAGAACTTCATAGTTGTCCTACTTTTTCTTGTAGCGCTGGTGCCAATATTCAGTCTAAGAGTCCCATTTTTACAACTTAGTGTTGACTTTTCAGTCCAATTAATGCTGGGCTACCTCATCTTGGGTTTTGTTTTTTTGATATTGGGAAAGAAACGCTTGTTGTTCACATGTTTTGCATGCTGCGGGATGCTTTGTCTGTTTCTTAAGCAATCGTCTTACGACAAACTTGTTTTTCCAGAGGTGATAGAAAGCGAAAAAGTAAGCATAGCGCATTTTAATACTTCTTCTGCAAGCGCTGGATATATGTCATTGCTCGAGGCAGTGCTGGAAGCCGATGCTGATATCATTTCCTTTCAGGAAGTTACACCAGACTGGGATGCCTACCTGACAGAAAATTTGAGCACCTTGTATCCTTACAATGTTCGCAATGTCAGAATTGATCCTTATGGTATGGAGATATTTTCAAAACTCCCCATTACCTCCTTCGATACTTTTCACTATGAGGAGATCCCTCATCAATTGGTAAATGTGCAGATTGCTGAAGGTGACGACGTAAACATTATTAGTGCCCACGTACTTCCTCCCTTCGGAAAGCGACTTAATGAACGAGCAAGAAGACACCTCACTACCATCGCTGAGAAAATTAGCTCTTTCGAGAGCCCAAGTATAGTTTTAGGGGATTTCAACTTGGTATATTGGTCAAGCGAAATTATGAACTTTAGAAGTACAGCGGGACTCAACAATAGTAGGAGAGATATTTCACAGGACCTGCTCAATGTGCCTTTTGATCATATTTTCTTTAGCGAAAAGCTGGAATGTACAGGTTTTGGGGAGATATCCGATTCCACTGCAAACCATCTAGGCATTATTGGAACCTACCAAATGAAGAGGCTTCCTGAAGTGAAGCAGGGAAGGGTGCCTAGACTCTTCAGAGACTAAGAACTTATCCTCTTTTCATACCCATCAAAAGGGAAATACTCTGTTCGACATATTCATCCTCCAGTATAAGCGTCACCTCATTGGCTGTGGAAAGTACCTCCACCAATGGAATATCTTCCCAGGCAAGTTGCTTAAGAATGTAGTAGTAGATACCTGAAATTTCCGTGCTGTGCTGAGCTAGTTTGATTGTAATGGAAGATAATTTCTCCATCTTAGAAATCAATTGTTCCTCTGCGAAAAATTTTTCAACCTCCTCTTGAATGTGCTGATTAACCAATATAGTTCTTTCAGATACGCCTTGCGAAAAGGTGCAAAAGGCCTCTGGGTCATCCTCGATTTGCTTGAACAACCTAAGTTGAGTGCTTGAAAGTGTTTTCGTATTGCTGTAGGTATAAATTAGAAGGTTCGTTTTTAAAATCAGGTCTCCTAGCTTAGCAATATATGCCTTGAGGCGATTCTGGTACTTGAAATTTTTTTCAACATGAAGTCGATTAATAGCCATGATGATGGCTCCCGATTGGACCCCCTTGTTAAGCATCTGTTCTACTTCTGGCTTGATCTTTCTGGCAAGTGAGGAGACGTTGATTAGGCCTTCGTGAATGGCTTCCTTCATGAAAGGAGAGCGACTTAGAATTTTCTCGACTACCTGGGCTGTTGTGATCATGTTAAAAATTTCACACAAAGTTAAATTATAGTTTTAATCCTCCAATTTATTTTATCTCTTTCCTCTTCCCAGTAGCTTTGTGGTATGAAAACTATAAAAGGTTCGTTCGTGGCCCTTGTCACACCTTTCCAGAGCAATGGAGATATTGACTTTAAAGCATTGAGAAGACTTATTGCCTTCCAAGTTTCAGGTGGAACAAGTGCCATTTTGGTCAATGGAACTACAGCAGAATCACCTTGCATTTCTCTGGAAGAATTTGATACCGTGACTAAGTTTGTCGTCGAAGAGGTAGAAGGTAGAATACCTGTCTTTGCTGGTACCGGCTCTAACAATACTGAGCAAGCCAT
>CAZMYK010000013.1:0-19112 GCA_964570435.1 uncultured Saprospiraceae bacterium
TACTCTTCCTGTGAGACTAGGTTCCACTCGGTATAATCTACCTCAGGAAAAAAAACATCTCCCTCAATATGCGCATCTATTTCTGTAATGTAGAACTTATCCCAGTATGGCATACTTGCTGCATATATTTCTGCACCTCCGATGATGAAGGCCTCTTCTTCTCCGTTGTCAAATGCCAAGGACAGTCCTTCTTCAACTGAATGTGCTACAAGGCAAGAGGATGAGACGTAGAATGGGTCTCGTGTTAGGATGATATTAGTTCGCTTAGGAAGCGGATTTCCCATCGCCTCGAAATTCTTCCTACCCATAATGATGTGGCGATTCATTGTTGTCCTTTTGAAATACCTCATATCCTTAGGAAGGTTCCATGGAATATCATTGTCCTTACCGATGACTCCATTCTTCGATACTGCTACTATACTCGATACAATCATTATGTCTTATCTTCTTCTAACAAATACGCATTAAGCATGCGTTCTTCGATCCATTTCCGATTAGGCGCAATGGTCTTATTAAGGTACTTTTCGATCATTAGGCTTGCAATAGGGGCAGCATAAGTTCCTCCCCAACCTGCGTTTTCTATGAAGACGGCTATTGCAATTTGTGGGTTCTCTTTGGGTGCAAAAGCAAAAAAGACTGAATGATCTTTCTTGTTCTTACCATTCTGAGAGGTACCTGTCTTACCACACACCTGGATTCCAGGTATTCTTGCCAATGTGGCTGTACCTGATAGGATTGCCTTTTCCATGCCATCGATCACAGGTACATAGTAGTCCTTATTAATATTGACTTCATTTTTTACCTTATAGCGATCTGGAATATCACGATTCTGACTACTGAAAGATTTCACAAGATGTGGCTTATAATAGTGCCCTCGATTTGCTAGAATCGCAGCTAAGTTGGCCATTTGAACAGTGGTCAATTCCAACTCTCCTTGTCCGATGCCAAGTGATAGGATTGCGCTTGCACGCCATGAAGCACCATCCTTATTGTAGAGCTTGTCGAAGTAGGCGGCACTTGGTAGATTTCCTTTTATTTCATTGCTAATATCCACATCCAGCTGATCTCCAAGACCAAACCTTTTCATATAGTCCATCACCATATCTAAGCCCTGTCCAGGATTGGTATATCCGTACTTCTCTGTCATGTCCCTCATGATCTGGTAGAAGTAGGAATTACAAGAGTATTGTAGGGCCCCTGAGACACCCCATGCCTTATTATGTGCGTGGCATTTCTGATAGAAATTTCTAGCCACTCTATAAGATCCATCACATGGGATGGACTTACTAGGGGTCATAATACCTTCCTGCATCGCAATGAGCGCCATAATGGGCTTAATGATTGAACCTGGTGGATACTTAGCCATCACTGATCGATCGATCAAGGGTCGGTTAAGTGAGTCTGACAAGAGTGAACGGTAGGTGCTGTCTCTGTTGTTCGAAATAGACATTTCATTTGGGTCATAGGAAACAGAGCTAAGGGCAGTTAAAATTTCACCCGAACTCGGTTCAATGGCAACAATACTTCCACGCTTTCCAGCCATTAGGGCCTCTCCGAATTCTTGAAGATCGAGGTCTAGTCCAGTTACAAGGTAGTCTCCAGGTACGGGGTATTCATTCAAGCTGCCACCATCGTAAGATTCTACGTTCCGTCCCAGGTTATCCCGAAGCATATATTCTACACCCTTGGCTCCGCGAAGTTCGGCCTCATATTTTTCTTCTAAACCCACCAAGCCTTTGAAATCACCAAGTGCATAGGCGCCTTCTGAATCATTGATTTGCTTCTGATTTACTTCTCCCAAGTAACCTAAGACATGCGCTGAACTCGAATGTGGATAGGATCGAACATTTCTCATCTCTGTAAAGAATCCTGGGAACCTAAACATGTGCTCTTGCAAAGCTGCATATCGTTCTGGAGAGATGTTGTTCTTGACCCGAAAAGGGGTAGACTTACTGAAGCGAGGGTCCTTCCAGTTCTTATTTATCAGAATTTCAAAGGCCTCCTTCTCAATATCTAGTAACTGACAAAAGAGGCTGGTATCCATGGTGGGATCTAGCTGATTGTAGATAAGTTTTAGTTCATAGTTTGGCTCATTGGCAGCGAGTAGCTTGCCATTTCGATCATAAATCAGGCCCCTGGTCGGATACAACTTTTTTTCATTCAAGGTGGTTCTTCGCGCCTTATCTCTGAATGACTTATCTAGAAGTTGAATTTGCGCAGCTTTTAGTGTCAAAATGATCGCACTAAGTATAAACAAACCCAATATTATATTTCTCTTGCTTTCCTCCACAATTAGCTCCTTGGCCTAATTATTAAATGATAAATCATAATAAATATAATCGATATTATGAAGCTAAATATTGTATTCAGTACAATGTCAAAGAAAAAAACGAATGAAAATGACTGCATGGAGAAGTACCAAATAAAATGCCCAAAGGTAAGTATGGCAGTATAAATGATAATCCAAGAGATATCAAAATGGTGGAGGCTGGGGATCTCATTGATGTTGTAACCTCCTTGAGGTTCTAGAAACTTAAGTACAGGCTTTCGCAGGTAGGCAGTGAAGACAGCGGCACTTGCATGAACACCAGGACTATCATAGAAAATGTCGACACCCACTCCTATAAACATGGCCAAAAGCAAGATGGACCACCTAGGCATGTTAAGAGGCAAGAGCATGATAAACAAGTGGTAAATTATGATTTGCATAAAATCAAACTCTCCAATACTTAGATCTATGCCCTTAAGTACTAAACCTTGAAGAAGAATCAGAATCACAAATCGAATAATATTTCTTACGATCGCATTATTCATTGCTTTCTAATTCTAGCTGTTCTTCGGCTTTGAGGTTTTCAATGATGTACACATAGTCCAACTTGGACAAGTCATTATTCAATTCAACCTCTAAAGAGAGAAAACCATTTCGACGATCCTTTTTGACCTCCGAAACGCTCCCTACTAGGATTCCTGCCGGGAAAATTGTAGAATAGCCGCTGGTCACAACTTGATCTCCTTCTACCACTTCAACGTGGGGAGGTACGGCATTCATCGTCATTCTTTTTACACTCCGCCCTTCCCATTGCAACTCACCTATCTCACTAGTTCGTGCCAGTCTTACGGACACATTGGTCTGTAAATTAAGAAGTGAAAGGGCCGTCGAGTAGTTAGCAGAGACATCATTGATTATTCCTATTAAACCTAGATCATTGATCACACCTTGTCCCTTCATAACCCCTTGATTCCGTCCCTTGTTAAGCGTAAGCTTGTTGTTTTTCTGTCGAATGGAATTATTGATAACAGATGCAGAAATTAACTTGAATTTCTTAGATGAGTCAATCTTTTCAGCGCTTAAGGCAGTCGCACTCTTCAAGTTGATGAGTTCTTCTAGCAACTTACTGTTCTCTTCAGCTAGGACGTTATTTCTGTCACCTAGGGTCAGGTAGTCTGTAAAGTTGTTGTAACGCTTAAGGAGGCCAGAGGAAAAAAGGCTTGATGAGTTCAAGTAGATACCTTTCTGTTCTTGGTTAAAGTTAACGATGAGGTAGATGCATATGATCTCTAGTACTATAAATAATATTAGATTGCCGACACGAGCAAATAGTAATAAGAGATTCTGCATCCAAGTCTTTTATTCAAGGATAAAATTAAATGCTTTTTCTATCTATTAAAAATGTAAATCTTTTTGCATTCTTAATGGCTATGCCCGTTCCAAGCACGACTGCCCTAAGAGGGTCTTCTGCTATATGGACAGGAAGCTTTGTTTTTTCAGCAATCCTTTTGTTCAAGCCTCTAAGCAAGGCTCCTCCACCAGTCAAGTAGATTCCTCGTTTGTATATGTCAGAAGCAAGCTCTGGCGGAGTATCTTCTAAGGCCTTGAGTATCGCTTCTTCGATCTTGGCAATCGACTTGTCTAAGGCTTCAGCAGTTTCTTCATACGAGACATAAACCTGCTTTGGTATTCCTGATATAAGGTCTCGCCCGTTAACGGCCACTTGCTCAGGCGGCTCATCTAACTTCGGAAGGGCAGAACCAATATTGATTTTTATACTTTCAGCTGTTCTTTCGCCAATGAGGAGGTTGTGTTTTCTCCTCATATGTTCTACAATATCCATGGTAAATTCATCACCAGCTGTTCTGATCGACTGATCCGTCACGATGCCAGAAAGCGCTATAACTGCAATCTCTGTCGTTCCTCCTCCTATGTCAATAATCATATTGCCAATAGGAGCCTCAACGTTCAAGCCTATTCCTAGGGCTGCCGCCATCGGTTCATAGATGAGGTAGGTCTCCTTAGAATCTACGTGGTCAGCGGAATCGAATACCGCCCTCTTCTCTACCTCAGTGATCCCACTTGGAATACAAATCATCATCCTCAGGTGGGTGAAAAACCTCTTCCGCTCAGAAATCTGATTAATTAGTCCTTGAATTAATTTTTCAGCAGCTTGAAAATCAGCAATTACACCATCCTTTAGTGGTCTAACAGTTTTTATATTATCATGGGTCTTCTCATGCATCTGCATTGCTTTAGACCCAACGGCAATCACCTCATCTGATTTTCGGTCTATGGCAACGATCGAAGGCTCATCCACAACGATCTCTCCATCTTGGATGATCAAAGTATTTGCTGTACCTAAGTCGATAGCAAGTTCCTGCGTGAAAAAATTAAAAAATCTCATTTAATATTTAGTGTTACTTCCCGGTTTCAAATAAACCGCGAAAATTACGCAAAAAGAACATATACACACCCAATTATGTGACAAATTGGTCTTTTATACTTCTTATCTTCTTACTTACTTGCAAATTATATACCAAGTTAACCAACCTGCACTATCCACATCTCTTCTTGATTCCAATATTTATTAGCTAAGACTCTTAATTCCTCAGCACTCACACTTTTTATGGTTCTTACCAAGTTGTCAAAATAATTGTCTGCCAAGTCAGAAAGCACGATCGATTTCAGCAACCTTCCAGTATTAAATGGCCCATCTATGAAGTTCAATATTCGCCCTAAGAGGTAATTTCTTACCATTTGCAGTTCTCCCTCACTTACGAGCTCAGATTTTAGAACAGAAATCTCTCTAAAGATTTCACTAATTGTCTTTTCAGCAAAGTCAGCACTAACCTCTGTTCCTATCATGAAAAGACCATCGTGCTTCATTACATCTACCTCAGAATATATGTTGTACGTATAGCCCTTCTCCTCCCTAATGTTCGACATGAGTCGAGAACCAAAGTAGCCACCTAGAATGGCATTCAGCACATACATTGCAGGATAGTCAGGGTGGCTTCTTTTGAATAGCCTCTTTCCTATCTTAATTGCTGTCTGGAAATCTTGATCAGAGGCGATCACTTCACTTGAAGGGCTGCTATCCACCAGAGATGGAAGCTTTTCACTGACAGGACCACTGCGAAAACCACTTCCAAAGTAATTGTTGCAAAGCTCAATATGCTTAGGCGAGACCTTACCACTCAAGAAAATGTGACAATTGTTACTGACATAGTTCCTGCTATAGTGCGACTTCAAGTCAACAGCTTGGAGTGCTGCATAGTCTTTTATCTCAGAATTATATCCATAAGCATGGTCTTGTGTAAATATCGATTCTGTGATTTTTCTATATGCAATAACATCGTTCTTCACCAATTCTATTTTCAGTCTTTCGGTATTCGTCTCGATGTACTTGCGTAGCTCATCCTCCGGAAACTGCGGACTCAGGACTACCTCCTGCAAGATCGGCAGCAATGTTTCTAGGTGCTTGCCAAGGCAAAATAGGCTTATAGAGCAGCTGTCAAGTGTCTCTCCTGTTCTGAGTGAGGCACCGTAGTAGTCCACCTTGTCGACAATTTGTTTCGAAGACATTGTTAAACTGCCCTCCTTGATCTGGCTGTTGCAAGCCCTAGAAACCACCTTCTTCTCTTCGTATGTTCTTCCTGACTGAAAGACAAGTTCGATCTTGATAATATCCTGAGTGCCCTGTGAAATGGAATAAAGTGGCAAGCCATTATCTAGGAGAATACGATCGTAAGAAGGAAGTCTTACATTCTCAATCATTCTTATTGCAGGCCCTTGTTTCCTTAGATTCTCCATCGACACGCAAAGAACCTAAAAAAACTTTACACCAGATAGTTAATAGTTAGGAATTATGGTATTAAGAATTATTTTTGTGGTACTTTAAAATAAGTAAATATGAAATTCTCCGTTTCTTCTTCTGAATTGCTAAAGAACCTACAGGTTGCAAGTGGAGCCATCGGGTCTAACCCGGTCCTTCCTATACTTGAGGACTTTCTTTTCGGAATTAAGGAAAACGTCCTGACCATAAGAGCCACTAACCTTGAAACGACGATCGTCACTGAGATGAATGTCAACGCAGATTCTGATGGATCTGTGGCTGTGCCTGCAAAAATTCTTCTCGATACCTTAAAGGCACTTCCAGACCAACCAATTACATTTGCACTTAATGATGACAATAGAGCAATAGAATTGACTTCTGCCTTCGGTAAGTACAAATTGGCCGGAGAAGGTCCTGAGGATTTCCCAGAATTGCCTGAAGAAGAAGATACAAGCTCCATCCAGATCAATACTGAGATTCTATCTAAAGCGATCAACAAGACCCTTTTTGCCACTAGCAATGACGAACTTAGATTAGCCATGACGGGTGTCTTCGTTCAGATCGATTTTAATAAGATCATCTTTGTGGCAACTGATGCACATAAGCTAATCAAGTATACGTTTGGAAACATCAGTAGCGACCAAGCAGCTTCTTTTATCATACCAAAAAAGGCAATGACGCTGCTAAAGAATGCCATCAGTGGTAAGGAAGACGTGACCTTGAGCTACAATAAAACCAATGCATTTTTCAACTTTGGAGAAACGAAAATCATATGTAGATTGATCGATGCTAAGTATCCTGACTACAATGCTGTTATTCCAGTTGACAATCCTAATGACATGCTAATTGGAAGGAATGACTTCCAGAAATCGTTGACTAGGATCAATATCTATGCCAACAAGACCACTAATCAAGTGATCCTAAATATCAATGATGGTTCATTGACCATTTCTGCCCAAGACCTGGACTTCAGTAATGAAGCTACAGAGCAGTTGCCATGTAATTATACTGGTGAACCAATGAACATCGGCTTCAATGCTAAGTTTATGATTGAAATGCTAAATGTCATAGAATCTGATGAAGTCAAGTTGGAAATGTCTACACCAAGTCGGGCTGGGATCTTGCTTCCAACAGAAGAAGAGGAAAATGAGCAATTGCTCATGCTTGTTATGCCTGTCATGATGAGTCACTAGCCCTTCAAGGCATGAGAATAGGCCTCTATTTCGGTTCGTTTAACCCTGTCCACGTTGGACACATGATCATTGCTGGTCATATGCTAGAGCATACCGATATAGACCAGCTCTGGATGGTTGTCAGTCCCCACAATCCTCACAAGGAGAAAAAATCACTGGCTAAAGACTATGACCGCCTGCACCTTGTCACGCTTGCCATTGCTGATAATGCTTACATTAAGGCCTCGAATATTGAATTCTCCTTGCCCAAGCCTTCTTACACTATCGAGACATTGACCTACCTCAAGGAAAAACACCCCAATCATCAATTCGATCTAATTATGGGGGGTGATAATCTAGCCACCTTCCATAAGTGGCGGAAGTATGAACTAATTCTCGAGAATCATAATATTCTAGTCTACCAAAGACCTAGCTATCTCTTAGGTGACTTAGAAAATCACCCGAAGGTCAGTATCGTAGAAGCTCCGCTCCTTGACATTTCATCTAGCTACATTAGAAAATCCATAAAAAATGGCCATTCCATTCAATATTTAGTGCCGCAAGCCGTTTTCGAGTATATAGATTCGAATAAAATGTACAAATAATTAAATGAGAATTACTCTTCTCTGCTTGACACTACTCCTTACTTGCCTCAGCCTAGCTGAGCTGCTTAGTCAAAAGAATCTTCGCTTTGGAGAGTGGGAATCACACCTTCCATATCAGAGAGGTCTTTCGATTACCCAGAGCCCCAACAAGATATATTTCGGCACGGACTTTTCGATAATGAGTATCGACAAGGAAGACACCTCTTTAGAATTTATAAGTAAGGTAGAAGGCCTTTCCACCATAGGTATTCGTGAAATAAAATATGACGAATCTACCGGCTTCATCGTGGTTGCTTACTCCAATAATGAGATTGACATCATCACACCAGAAGGCGTTATTAACTTTGCAGACATTAGAAAAAACCTGGGCATCATCGGTGATAAAAGGATCAATGATATCCACTTTGACGGGAACAAAACCGCCTACTTTTCCCTAGGTTTTGGTCTCGTTTCCTTCGACCTTGAAAACCTGGAATTCGGTTTTACTACGCAGATGGGATTGACAGTGAACTCTGCAACAAGTGATGAAAAAGGGAATTTATATGCTGCAACAGAGGAAGGGATATACGTCCTAGATCTTAATCAGAATTTTAATTTCGGAGACTTTGCTAACTGGACCTTCCTCGGCGATGAAGTAGGACTTCCCCTTATTTATGAGGCCCTCGACGTCGATTGGTTTGCTGGTCAATTGTGGCTAATTACGGACAATACTGTTCTGACCATGGCTGGTGAAGTTTTCGAAGAGGTTCTACTGCCAGAAAATGGTGAAGAATTTCGTTTTCTAAGTACAGAAGGTCCCGAGTTAATGATCGGGTCAAGGTTTGAAAGCCAATTTCAAAGCAAGATGCACTTCATTGATGCAGAATTAGAAATTTCAGAGGGTGTACAAGGATGCTCTAACTTCATTACCAATGCCGTCATGGAAGACTCTGGTAAAATCTGGTACTCAGACGAATGGCGAGGCTTTCGATTTACCAATGAAAAAAATGGAGAGTGTTTTAAGGTAGAAAACCGCTCTCCATTATCTCATGCAAGTAGCGAACTTGTAGTCAGCGATGGCAAGCTCTTCGTGGCATCTGGAGGTGTTTCAGAAGGCTTCACTCCTGGAGCGAGCAGGGACGGGATCTACATCCTAGAAGACGGCCGATGGACGAATTACAATGAAGCCAACACCCCTTCTATAAAGACCGAAGAATTCGTGAACATATTCGAAATCGCTAAGCATCCGGACAATAATAAATTGTTCCTTGGGTCCTTCTTTTCAGGGCTAATGGAAGCTGACTTTGAAAACAATGATTTCACAATATATAAGAGCGACAATTCGCCAGTGATTGGGGCACCATCTTTTCCAATCCAAGAAAAGGTTGCAGGCTTGGCCTTTGATCAACAAAAGACCTTATGGATAAGTTGCCATGATGCTGAAAAACCACTCGTTGCCCTGAGTGCAGAAGGCAACTTTCACAGCTTCAATATAAAAGCAAGCCCGAGAGTGGGCCACATCACCGTGGACGACTCAGGGAATAAGTGGGTCCAAATTGTCGGTTCAGCGGGTGGAGTCTTGGTCTATGACGATAAGGCAACAGTAACTAACCCTTCTATACATGAGGAGCGCTTCATTTCAGAAAGTAACTCAAATCTCCCTTCAAGCGTGGTTAATTGTATCACCGTTGATCTAGATGGGACAGTATGGGTTGGAACTGGAGCAGGACCAGTCAGTTTTGCTGGAGACCCATTTCAGAAAGATGATGACGAATTTATCAATAGTGGAAACATTAAGATTGTCCTAGAGGATAGCATTCCAGCGCGCTTGCTCCAGACGGAAGACATAAGAGCTATTGAGGTAGATGGCGGAAACCAGAAATGGTTTGGTAGTCGGAATGGAATCTTCGTGCAATCCCCAGATGGAGGCGAAAAGGTTGCTAGGTTTACGATCGAAAACAGCCCCTTATTTAGCAATAATATCATCGACCTTGAATTCGATTCTGAGTCGGGCTTGATGTACATTGCCTCTGATGGCGGCATACAGTCTTACAAGACTAAAACTACTGGAGGAGGAAGAATCCACAGGGCGAATGTGTATGCCTATCCTAATCCTGTTCGACCTGACTATGAAGGTCTAATCGCTTTTAGAGGCCTCGCAAGAGATGCTACAATTAAGATTACCGATGTTACTGGGCAACTTGTGCATGAATCTAATGCGCTAGGTGGGCAAGCCACTTGGGATGGTAGAGACTACAGCGGTAGAGATGTTGCATCTGGTGTCTATCTAGTCTTTAGCAATGGGCAGGAAATCACAGATGCCAATCCAGACACCGCCGTCACAAAAGTGCTTATCATTAGATAGTTTCATGTTTTTTTCGGATCTTTTGTTTATCTCCAGCGGAGTAATGGAAAATGAAAGAGAAGAAGAGCATAGAAAAGACGCTAAAGTCTATCCGAATTAGCCGGATCGTCCTTCCCATATTTATAGGAATTGGCGTAGTCCTTTACTTACTTTGGATCCACTTTGACATTGAAGAGTTTCAGAAAATAGAATGGGGACCTTGGTTCATTGGCTGGATATTGCTTGGGATTTTCTTCTATGTCTTACGTCACCTTGCCTATGCCTATCGGCTCATGTCCTTAAGTGATGGTGAGTTATCATTCCTAAAAGCTGTAGAACTGATTTTTATTTGGGAGTTTTCTACGACGGTATCTCCGACAAGCCTTGGAGGTAGCGCGCTGGCCATGGTATTCCTATCCTTCGAAAAAATCAGGACAGCCAAGGCTGTGACCATCGTTCTTTATACCATAGTCCTTGACACCTTGTTTTTCATTACTTCCATCCCCTTACTCATACTTATTCTTGGACCTCGCGTCATCAGACCTGAATTGGATAGCTTAATACAAGCCGATGGCTTTGCTTTGACCTTCATAATCGTCTACATAGCCATGTTATCTTATGGTCTTTTCTTCTACTTGGGACTCTTCCACAGACCAGACCTAATTAAGAGGTTTCTTGACTTCATAGCTGCTTGGGCGATACTGAAGCGCTTTCGATTTCGCATCGAGGACACAGGACGTAAGATAGAAAGCAGCTCATTGCGCCTAAAAGGAAAGACCTCACTATTCCACATCAGGGCTATTATCGCAACCTTCCTTGCTTGGATTTTCAAATTCTCCCTCATGTTTTGTGTCATCTATGCTATTGTGGAGACACTTCCACGGAGTGCCTACAACACGCTAATGATTTATGGTAGATTCGAGACCATGTTTCTCATCACTGCTGCAAGTCCAACGCCAGGTGGGTCGGGACTTGCAGAGTATTTGTTTGGTGGCTTTTACAGTGACTACGTACCTATTTCACTTGCTGTTATTATCGCCTTTATATGGAGATTGATTGCATACTATTCCTACTTATTTGCAGGTGCAATAATCGTCCCTGCGTGGCTGAGAAAAATCTATAAGAGGAAGAAAAGTTATACTTTTGAATCATGAATTTAGCCATTGCGCAGTATGATATAGCATGGGAAGCACCTGCCATAAACCGTTCCAAGATAAGTACCCTTCTTAGGGATACTGAAACTTCTATAGACTTGCTCATTCTACCCGAAATGTTCACCACTGGTTTCAGTATGAATGTCACAGAAATTTCTGAAACGATGGATGGCCCATCTATCCAATGGATGTTAGAAATGGCTGCTACTTACAAAGCTGTCATTGCTGCCTCCCTCATCATCAAAGAGGGTCAATCTTACTACAATAGGTTGATTTGGGCTAGGCCTGATGGCTCCTTTGAGCACTATGACAAGCGCCACTTATTTACCCTAGCTAGGGAGGATAAGTACTTTGCCGCTGGAAGTAAAAAGTTGATCTTAGATCTAGAAGTAGATGGTGTGTCTTGGAGAATTTGTCCTCTAATATGCTACGATCTCAGATTCCCGGTATGGTCGCGAAACACAGATAGTTATGACCTCTTGATCTATGTTGCTAATTTTCCAGCAAAAAGGAAATTTGCATGGTCACAGCTACTAGTAGCAAGGGCAATTGAAAATCAATGCTACGTGGCTGGAGTCAATAGAATAGGCTTAGATGGTGTCAATATTCCGTACTCTGGAGATAGTGTGATTCTTAACTACGAGGGACATGGCATAGAATCTGTTCATTCTAATGAGGGAATCTTTTCCGCCCACCTTTCTAAGGAGAAGCTCCGCGCTTTCAGGAGGGCTTATTCATTTTTGCGAGATCGAGATGACTTTGAGGTCTTAATTTAAGGTGAATAGTAGATAAATGTTGCATTACGTCTAGACCTACAACTTTAATTCCTGGTCTTGCTCGTGTCTTTCGACGGCATAGTGGATTAATTTAGTAATGAGTTCTTTCTGCGGAATCCCAGAATATTCCCATAATTTTGGATACATGGAAATGGAAGTGAATCCAGGCAAGGTATTGACTTCATTTACAATCAAGCCACCGTCCTCTTTCAAGAAAAAATCCACCCTTGTCATTCCAGAAAGCTCTAATAAAATATAGGTTTCAATTGCTGCCTTTTTAATCATCTCAGTCGTATCTTCATCCAGTTCAGCCGGTATGGCAAGGGCTGCTCCATCCTCGTCTACATACTTATTTTCGAAAGAATACCAACCTGACTTAGGTAGAATTTCACCAGGCACTGAGGCTAAAGGATCATCGTTTCCTAGCACTGCAACCTCTATTTCCCTTCCTACTATTTTTTCTTCAACGATGACCTTCCGGTCATAGGAAAATGCATCCTCAAGGGCCTTATCAAATTCCTCTTCGGTCTGAACGAAGGAAACACCGACAGAAGATCCAAGATTGGCAGGCTTTACGAAGAGCTCATTCCCTAGCTTGCTAAGCACCTCTTGGTAGCTTGGGTTCCTAGTGCTGCCCTTTCTAAAGGTAAAGAAATCAGCGATTCCGATCCCTCCATCACGTAAAATCTTCTTCATGATATCCTTATCCATTCCTACTGCCGAACCTAGAATTCCACAACCAACGCAAGGAATTCCAGCCAGCTTTGCTAGACCTTGGACGGATCCATCTTCACCGTATGTCCCGTGAAGAACGGGATAGATGACATCTATTTCACCAAGGGAAGCAGTACCTCCTTTGCTACTTAGAGAGTGATCATTATGCGACAACACAACTACTTCGCCCTTTTCACCAATTTCTATTTTTTTAGGATCATTTTCATGAAGAAGGTTCATAGTATCACCTGAGACATGCCACACGCCTTCCTTGTCGATACCCACAAGTACGGGTTCAAATAAGTCTCGATCTATGGAGGCGATAACGTTTTTAGCAGAAAGTAGGGAAATCTGATGCTCTACTGATCGGCCACCAAAAAGAATGGCCACTCTTAATTTCTTCATATAGACAAAGTATAAGAGTCGAAGATAAGAACTTTGTACGTATTTAATTGTAATTAGAATAGGACTTTAAATACATTTGAGGCCGATGATACAGAAAGTGAGAATACCCATAATCGTTGCCTTTGCATTGATGGCAATCTACAGTTTGACCTTCATCAACAAACTTAATTTTCAATTCGATTTCGAATCATTTTTTCCTACAGATGACCCCGACCTAGCAATATTCAAAGATTTTATAAAGGACTTTGAAACTGACGATAATTTCTTACTTATCGGTCTAAAAAGACAGGATGGTATATTCGAGCAGAAATTCTTAGAGGATGTCCATGATCTTACCGTCAAGAGCCGGGATGTACCCTTCGTTCTAGAAGCAGAATCCATTACAAAATTAGTCTACCCCCTTGTTACGCCCTTTGGGATTACCAGCATTGCTGCGGTGGACATTGATGACCCTTCTAAGTATCCGCAGCAACGCGAACGCCTGCTCCAAGATGAGAGATTGCTGGACTACTTGATTTCAAGGGATGGGAAATCTACAATTATTGCTCTCAAAACAGTTGACGCAATCACCCTCGACCAATCATATGAAATGTTGGAAGGTATCGAAAGTCTAATTGCTTCCTATGACTTCGAAGAAGATCATATTCTAGGGCGGGCCAATTTCCAAAAAGAGTTGGTTCGTATGCAGGTACGTGAGATTATGGTTTCTACCATCATTGCAGGTAGCCTCGTCTTCTTTGTCATGCTTTTCATATACCGGAAGGCGCTGACCGTATTCATAGCGCTTACTTCAATAGGCCTTGGTATGACCTTATTCATGGGATTCCTCGGTGTAAGTGGTCAGACATTGAGTGCAATGACAGGCCTCTACCCCATTCTGATGATCATTGTTGGAACTTCAGATGTAATTCACATCATGAGTAAGTACCTGGATGAACTAGAGAAAGGACACTCTAAGAATGAGTCTATCTTAACAACTATTAAAGAAATAGGGCTTGCCACCCTCCTAACCTCCGTAACCACTGCTGTAGGTTTCACTACCCTCTTGACGAGTAGAATTATGCCAATTCGTGAGTTCGGGATCAATGCGGCAATTGGTGTTATGATTGCTTATATCACCGTTGTCTTGTTTACCTGCGCCTTGCTTAGTTTCTTTGACTTGACAAAACTTACCTCTCCTAAGACGAGGACCAATTTCTGGACCAAGTGGATGACTAAGGCCTATGATGCCTCTTTCAAAAAGAAGGCGATTTGGTTTAGTATTCTTGGTTTTGTTGTATTCTGTTCCATCGGAATTTCAATGGTCACAACCAATTACAAAATCGAATCAAATCTCCCACTAGGAGCTAAGATTACTAAGGACTATCAGTTCTTCGAAAGAGAATTTGTAGGCTTTCGACCGGTTGAAGTTGCTGTCACTACTGATGGTAACATTTATGACTATAAGGTGATGTCAGAGATCAATAAGGTTGAAGATAAATTTAAAGAAGACGGCTATTTCAAGGCCATTCGATCACAGACAATGATTTACAAGAGTATTGCTCAGATGTTTGGAGGAAACACGGTGCAATCCTACCGCTTTCCTGAAACCGAGGAAGAATACACTAAGTACGTCAGTGTTGCGTCCAAAATACCGAAATTAAGCAACAACATCTTAGTAGGTAAGAATGCTAAGAAGGCAAGAATTATATCTAGGATGAATGATGTTGGCGCCGATAGTACAAAGTTGATCGTAGAAAAGCTGGAAGATTGGATCTATGCCAATACGGACACTAGCCTGGTCTCATTCGATATTACTGGCACCTCGATGTTGCTAGACAAGAATGTAGAATATGCGAGAAGGAGCTTACTAACGGGTCTCTGCATCGCCATCCTCATCATAGGTTTTCTGATGGTTCTTCTGTTTAAGAATCTGAAGTACCTCGTCATTGCTCTCATTCCCAATATTTTTCCCTTGGTCTTCGCTGGAGCAATCTTAGGGTTTCTCAATATCGAACTAGAAGCGGGGATAACTATTGTGTTCGCAATCATATTTGGAATAGCTGTTGACGATAGCATACACTTCTTAAGCAGGTTCAAGATTGGAAGACTGAAAGGCTATTCTGTTGAGAAATCACTAAAGGCTACATTTCTAGAGACCGGGAAGGCAATATGCATAACTAGCATCATCCTCTTCTTTGGATTTATGGTGCTCCTTTTCAGCGTGCATCCACCGAGTCGTTCGATTGGAATATTGATCGGAATTACACTTGTTACAGCCTTGCTTAGCGATTTATTTATAATACCTTTGCTCATCAGATTACTGATCAAGGAAGAGGAGTAATCTATTATCATAAAATGCCACAAAATGAACACTAGTTTTTTAAAGAAATTAGGCTTGTCTAAGTCTAATGAAGGAACATGGACTGGACTTAAATCAGTAGGAAGTTCCACGGATTTCATTGAATCTTACTCTCCTGTAGATGGGAAACTCATCGGAAAAGTGGGCGTTACTACTGAGAAAGATTATGCAAAAGTAGTTCGCAAAGCTGAGGATGCCTTCAAGAAATGGAGGAAGATTCCAGCACCAAAAAGGGGAGAAATTGTCCGCCAATATGGGAACGAACTAAGGACACATAAGGATGCCCTGGGTAGGCTGGTTAGCTACGAAATGGGCAAGAGCCTCCAAGAAGGATGGGGAGAGGTCCAAGAAATGATTGATATCTGTGACTTTGCTGTAGGTCTATCTAGACAATTATATGGACTAAGTATGCATTCCGAAAGACCCGGTCATAGAATGTATGAGCAATGGCATCCGCTTGGTATTGTAGGAATTATTAGTGCCTTCAATTTTCCAGTAGCCGTGTGGTCTTGGAATTCAATGATCGCTATGGTATGTGGTGATGTGTGCATTTGGAAGGCAAGTGAGAAGACACCTCTATGTGCGATTGCATGCAATAACATCCTACAGAAAGTGCTTAAAGCTAATAAGGTGCCTGAAGGTGTGAGTAGTATTATCAACGGTGACTATAAGGTCGGTGAGTACATGACTTATGATACCCGCGTTCCTCTTATTTCAGCTACTGGATCCTCACGAATGGGGAAGATTGTAGGTTCTGTTGTTGCCTCTAGACTTGGGAAAAGCCTCCTAGAGCTTGGTGGAAACAATGCTATTATTGTGACTCCGAATTCTGACCTCAGCGTCGTCCTAGCTGGTGCTGTTTTCGGAGCTGTTGGGACCTGCGGTCAAAGGTGCACTTCTACTCGACGGATGATCATCCATGACTCGATCTACAACAAGGTTGCGAGCCAGATGAAGAAGGCCTACAAGCAACTAAAGATTGGAAATCCCTTGGACCCTAAGATGCATGTTGGCCCGCTCATAGACCAGGATGCCGTCAAAAATTACTTGGCTTCCATTAAGGCGATCAAGGAAGAGGGAGGTAAAATGCTCGTAGCTGGAGGTGTCTTAAAGGGTGAAAATTATGAATCAGGTTGCTACGTAAAGCCATGCATTGCTGAGGTAGAAAATAGTTTCAAGATCGTCCAGCATGAAACCTTTGCTCCCATCCTGTACCTAATCAAGTATTCTGATGTAGTAGAAGCTGTAGCCATACAAAATGACGTGCCGCAAGGTCTTTCTTCAGCTATTATGACCAACAATCTCAAGGAGGCAGAATTCTTCCTATCTAATGCTGGATCTGATTGTGGTATTGCCAATGTTAATATTGGTACTTCTGGAGCTGAAATTGGTGGCGCCTTTGGTGGAGAAAAAGAAACAGGTGGTGGTCGCGAAAGCGGATCTGATGCTTGGAAGGCCTACATGAGGAGGCAGACTAACACCATCAACTATAGTGATGAGCTGCCCCTTGCTCAAGGAATCAAGTTTGACCTTTAGAGAAAATATCGATACACCTAGCAACATGGATTACCATGTTGCTAGGTGTATCGATATTCTTCCTTCAGCTAAAGCTAAAAATTAAAGACTGCTCCAGCGAAAACTGTCCTCCTAGAAAAGTAGCTCAATTCGAACTGCGAGTAGTCTTCATTATAGTTCTTATCCCTTTCATTCTTAAAGTCAAACACATTAGACACAGAGGCAAAAATAATCATACTTACATCCTCACTTATACCCAATTGTTTGGAAATACTGAGATCTAAATTCTGATACCTTCCCTTTCTTGCTTGCTCACTTGAGAAGGTTGGTTGGTAGGCGTCAAGACCTTCGTGGTAGGTAGACTGCTCGACAGGTAAAAACGGGATTCCCTCTCGAAAAGAGAAGTTACTAGTAAGTAGCCAAAGCCCTGGTAGTTTGCATTGAAGGTTACCTTTGATAAAGTAGTTAAGATCAAAGGGCCCCGAACTAGCCACCTCATCAGTTTTGATCTCACTATCGAGGTAGGTGTAAGACAGCTGTCCCGTAAGCCAGGAATTAAGGTTGACTTTGGCAAATAATTCAGCACCGAAGATGTCATTCGTACTTCCTGCCAGCAGACGATTCCTGAAGCCAGAGATAAATACCTGCAGGGATCTCGAATCATACTTTAAGTCGAATGAAAGCTGCCTGCTTTTCATAAGTTCAAGATCAGAAATGCTTCCAAAATTGCTTCTGTGGTATTGTCCCATAGCATAATTTAAACTCCACTTCTTAGTGATTTCATAGCGCAGGTTGAATTGTGCACTCAAGTAGTTTTCCAATAAATCGTTAGCAAGGTTTTTTCTAAGGCCACTGCCCAAAATCAAGTTCTGAGATATGTACCATTTTCCATACACAAAGGCTTCGGTGACAGGAATCCGCTTCCTTGAATCAAATGTTGATGTGGGGTGGTCCTTTCCAATAGCGTAAAAGTAAGTGGGAAACTGTCCAAATGAGTGCTGAGTGCGATCATCGTGACTTATTCCCAGCTTGAAGGAATAGTCCTGACCGCTTAATGTGTAATTGCTTGAAATAAAGACATCCCTGGAATTAACATCAATATCAGTCCTACTATAGGTGAAGTTTGCCTTGGTAAAACTCAAGCCAGTATTGATGTTAAGTATGCCCTTAGGTAGCTTATGTTGGAGGCTTGCCACAGTGAAATTTCGCACCTTCCTTTGTTGGAATAGTCCTTTGAAAGTTGGGCTAACAAAATTGAAATCGTAGCCCTCATTAAGTGTATAGTTAAATAGCTTCAGGGTGGTATTTTCTGAGGAGCTATTGATCAAATGAATCCCTCCATCGAAGGACCGAAAGCCCGCGATGTCACTAAGAGATTTGGGATTGAATGCTTTTAATAGGAGTGACGGCTGATAATTGAAGAAAGCTATCATGGCAGTTTTCTCAGACATCCTTCTAGAGGTCAGAGCTCCAAGGCCTGCCATGGAGACGGTCACATTATTGTATGCCTGACTCGGCATCGCATTTGACGTCTGAATACTTATCAGTCCCGATGCAGTATTTCCAAATTCTAACGGAGGATTTCCTGGAAAAACCTGCATGTTGTTAACAATCGCGGTATTAAAAATACTGAACGTACCTATGCCATTTAGTTGCGAAAATCTTACCGCATCATATAAGGGAACATTGTTGAAAATAATACCTGTTGCATTAGGACCACTTCCTCTGAAGGCAATATTAGCCGACTCATCTGTGGTGGTCGCTGACGGTAGTGAATTCACTGCAAGAAGGGGGTCAGCTTTAGCAGAAGGATTGGTGTAAATTTCTAATCGATTGAGCTTCGTAGAAGTAAATTCCTCAGCCGCCAATTTCTCTGCTTTAATAACAACACCCTCCATCTCTTGAATGATGGGCATTAACTTTATCGAGTAAGTGACGCTTTGCAAATTTAAAGGAATGAGGTGGTCTTCATACCCTAAATAAGAAACGATGAGGGTATC